>JBFMGN010000519.1:0-3378 GCA_040752435.1 Spirochaetota bacterium | reverse complement strand
CCATCTGAAACCCGATCTCTTTTTCGGCTATCATACCGAGACCATTCTCGAGGGATCCGTGCTTATTGCGGATCCGGAAAAAGCTCTTCTCGACTTATGGTACCTGGAACAAGGAGAATGGCCGCCCAAACGTATGGAAAGCATGAGGATTGACGCGGATCTCGTACGAAAAGAAGTCCTTTCCAATTATGCTGCTCGGTTCTCGTCTCCTCGTACCGAACGGGCGGTGAAAGCATTCTTCATGTATGCCGGAGAAACCCGCGAAGGAACGGTGGCGTTATGAAAGATGAGGCTCTTCGGATCGCCGGAAAAATTACTGAACCAACGGCACGAATCAACATACTGCGGGAATACGTACAGGCCTGCATCCTCAGGTCACTTCATGAAGCGGAAGCCTTTCAAGCCTTATCCTTCGTGGGAGGCACCTGTCTGAGATTCATTTACAACCTCCCTCGTTTTTCCGAAGATCTTGATTTTTCTCTGGAGCAGGAACCGCGCGAACCCGTCTCGGTCTGGTTTTCAAAAGTTCGGCGGGACTTGAATTTTCTCGGTTTTGAAGCCGACGTAACTTTGAATGTCAAAAAAACCGTTTATGTCGCCTGGATCGGAATTCCCCGGTTGATGTCGGAAGCGAGATTGACCGACATCCAGGAGCAGAGGCTTTCCGTAAAAGCGGAAATAGATTCCCGTCCACCGGCGGGAGCCCGTTTCGAGGCACGTCTCGTGAATCGTCATACCCTGTTCGCAATCCGGCATCATGATCTTCCTTCGCTTTTAGCCGGAAAAATCCACGCAATCTGTACGCGGCCCTATGCAAAAGGCCGGGATTGGTATGACCTGGTCTGGTATCTTTCCCTCCGCCCGCCGATTTTTCCGAACAGCGAACTGCTTCGGAACGCATTCGCCCAGACATCTCCGGATCTTGAATCCCAAAGCTGGCAGGAGATGATAATCGAGGCCGCTGAACGTTCGGATTTCGAAGCGATCCGACGCGACGTAAATCCCTTTCTTGAGCGTCCCGAGGAAGCAAGATTCCTTACCCGCGAATACATTCGAACGCTTCTATAAGAAAAGAGGTCCCAACCCTGAAGCCCACCCCACTGAGTTTCCCTTTTGAAAGCAGATCGCGGAACTCACACCCAATTCTCATATCGCAATTTAGGTACTCGCTCGAATTCTCTTAAATTGTTAGAAACCAAAGTTAAATCACGGCTAATTGCTTGAGCCGCGATCTGTAAATCATATGGACCAATTATTTTACCGGCTTTCTCTAATGATGCACGAATAATACCAAAAACCTCCGCATCACGATCATCGAATGGCAAAATATCAAAAGATGACAAAAACTTTAGAAGGACTTTACGATTTTTATCTGCATTTTCGCTTTTAGCCGCTCCATATTCTAATTCGCCGACAGTGATAGATGAAATTTTTACTTGAAAAGGTTCAAGTTGCTTCATTTTCTGAACTACAGAAATCGGATGCTGTTTTATTAAATAAATGCAAATGTTCGTATCGATTAAAAACATCAGAGTTCTTCCCGAATCTGTTGTTCGGGTTGATTTCTTCCTTCAGCCATAAAATCATCGGTAAATTCATTTAAACTTTCTTCAAATGCTTTCCATGGATCTTTCTTGGGAAATAGAATAATCGAATCGCCGACTTTTTGTATAAAGAGTTCTTTTTCCTTTACTTGAAATTCTTTTGGGAGACGTACGGCTTGACTATTACCACTGATAAAAACTTTGGAACTGTGCATCTTAGTTACTCCTGTTTCATAGTATATACATCAATATATACAGCGTCAAGCCGCAATTTTATCTAACGGCATATCTTCTATGAGGCCCCCTTTCTCCATGACCGAGCCGACGTCGATGCGAGTCAGCCCTTGTCATTTTAAGATATCGGCCATTCTCTTTTGAAGTTCCGGGACATCCCTCTTCGAAATCTTCATCACTAAGCAGCATAAATCGTCCTGGCTGTTCTTAAAATCTTTTCCTTCCTATAAGGGTTTCTAAGTCCTGCCTTTTCAATCAAATCAACATGTCTTTTTAAAACCTTGCTGAACTCTTCTTTGATCTCCATAAGGTCAAATAAGGAATAATCGACTTCAGGGTCGAATTCAACCAGAATGTCTATATCGCTGCGGTCATTGAAGTCGTCTCGTAATATCGAACCGAATAGGGCGAGTTCTTTTATCCTATACTTTCTTGCCAGGGAGGTGATGACGGCATCATCAATTTCCGCATGTGGGAACTTCATGATCCAATTCTACCGCTGGAATGCATTCTGTCAATACGATAAGCCCCCGCGGACGCCCAAAATATAAACATTCGCTAACCACATACCTCTGAACATTTCTCAGCCGCCGTGCTGCTATTCAATCCATGTATTTAAATGAACCCAGTGATTGTACAATTGAGCGTTTGCAAAAAATAAGCGGAGCTTCTGGTCCGCTTAAAGCGACAACAGTCGCATGCTATATCCAGAGGTATAAAAATCGCTTAAACCGAAGCACTGTACCTTTACCGACATCCAACACATTCAGCATCCAGGTCTTGAGGTTCCACGCCAATGCGGCAATGAGAAAATACATTTTATTTGCATAGAAAAATCCGATGGGTACATGGTGTCTCTGTTGCATTTTTTTCCAAATAAAACCATGACACAACAGCACACAACTCAAATTACAGATCTAATTTCAGGTTTTTTAACTCAGTAATTTTATTAATGAAAGCATTTATTTTCCCGTTATACTCCTTTATCGATATGAGAACTTATGCTGTCGTTCTGGTTCATTTTTTCATCCTTTTTATTTTACTTCGTTAGTATTGTATAAATTACATTACCAATGGAAATGGACGCAGTTATTAAATTAAAAATTACAGTTAAAAAGGGTAACGAGGTATTAAAGAAATCGCTAATTTGGGTCCCCGGGTTCTTGCGGACATAAAAAATATCTCCTGGATTTACTTCATAATCAATGGTTACCTTTTTAATTTTTTTCCCCTGTTGGTTTACAAGAAATATACCATTCTTATCTGCTGTTTGAAGCAGACCGCCGCATAAAAACAAATAATACTTTAAAGGTTTTTTAAACTCGTAAGCAAAGAGGCTGGGGGTACTCACTTCCCCTTGAACTACAACAAACTGGTCTTGCATCGGGATATAGATGTAATCCCCTGGTTTTATATAAATGTCGTTGGATGAATCGAAATTTATCCACAAGCGGTTTAAATCGAAAGGGATTTCTTCTCCTGGATTTTTACGATAGATGACACATTTATCAGAAATAGCAAAAGGTGTTGGTCCACCTAATTGTTGTAAAATAGAAAAAAGTGTCATTCCGGGATAGAAAGGCAGGTTGATTTTAATTGA
>JBFMGN010000518.1:0-3380 GCA_040752435.1 Spirochaetota bacterium | reverse complement strand
ATGATGGGAATGTTGCGGGTTTTTCGATCCTGTTTTAACTGCCGGCAGACTTCCATCCCGTCTATCCCGGGCAGCATCAAATCCAGCAAAATAAGGTCGGGATTATACTTGTTAATATTGTTTAATGCATCTTCTCCAGTGGCTGCCTGTAAGGTTTTGTAACCCTCTTTTTCAAGGTTATATGCGATGAGTTCGGTAATATCCCGCTCATCCTCAATGATCAGTATTTTTTCATGGGCCATAGGTATACCTATCTGTTCAATTCCACGTGTTTCCCCGTATCGCAGAAGACAATCCATTCACATATATTGGTAACATGGTCTCCAAGGCGCTCCATAAACCGTATCACCAGCAGGAGGTCCGCCCCTTGAAGCACATTCTCAGGGTTACTTTGCATTTGCTTGATAAGTGAAGCAAATACTTTTTTATGGGCCTTATCCAGCTCGTCGTCTTTTTTTGCAATCGCGATCGCCTTCTCACTGTCGTTACTGATAAAAGCCGTTATTACTTCCCTCACCATACCGAGTCCGATTTCCGCCATTGGCGGTATCATATTGATGATTGCTTCAAGATATTTCTCCTTAAACAACCTTTTAGTCGCGCGTGCCAGATGTACAGCATGGTCGCCTATACGTTCGAGATTGGAGACTATTTTTAATGTAGTCAGGATACGGCGCAGGTCTTTGGCGACCGGTTGTTCGGTTGCAATCAGTACGGTGCAGCGGTCCTCAATTTCCTGCTGGCAGTTATTGATTTTTACATCATCTTTTATTATCTGTTCCGCGGTTTCAACATCTTTCTGTTCAAATGCCTGTATGGCTTTATAGAGAGACTCCTCAACCAGCGTGCCCATTTTGGCTATTTCCTGGTTTAATTCTTGAAGAGCCCTATTAAAGTGCTGGCGTTCCGGCATAATACCTCCTTAACCGAATCTACCCGAGATGTAGGCTTCCGTTTCCAGCTTTTCAGGATTGAAAAATATTTGTTCGGTTGGTCCCATCTCAATAACAGCTCCGTGCAGGAAAAACGAAGTTATATCCGAAATACGACCGGCCTGCTGCATATTGTGTGTAACAATCACAAGAGTATATTTCTTTTTAAGTTCATCTATCAAGTCTTCGATTCTGGAGGTGGAAATTGGGTCTAAAGCCGAGGTCGGCTCATCCATCAGCACTACCTCCGGCTCAACTGCCAGAACCCTGGCGATACAGAGGCGTTGCTGCTGGCCGCCCGACAAGCCCAACGCCGGTTTGTGAAGCCGGTCCTTTACCTCCTCCCACAGGGCGGCAGATTTGAGGCTTTTCTCTACTATGTCATTCAACCTGCTTTTGTCTTTTATTCCGTGTACCCGCGGTCCATAGGCAACATTATCATATACAGACATCGGAAAAGGATTGGGTTTCTGAAAGACCATACCGATTCGTTTCCGCAGTTCTATGACATCATAATTTTTGTAAATGTCGACACTCTCATACAAAACTATGCCGCTGATTTTTACACAGTCTATCAAATCATTCATACGGTTAAGGGTTCGTAAGAATGTGGATTTCCCGCAGCCGGAGGGTCCTATAAGCGAGGTTACCTTGTTTTCCAAAATATCCATGGTGACGGATTTAAGAGCCTGATTTTCTGCGTAATACAGGTTCAGATTTTCAGTTCGAATCTTAACTTTGTTATCCATCAATCAAACTCCTTAAACTATACCAATTCCAGCCACCAGGTTCACAAGATGCTATTTCCCCATAAGCTTATTCGTTCTTCCGATAAGCTTCGCGGTGGTGAAATTAACAATCAAAATGATGGAAATGAGGATCGTTGCGGTAGCGAAGGCACGCTCGAAGGAGATTCCCTCGCTGACGAGAAAATAGAGGTGCAGCGAAAGGGAGCGGGCTGATGAAAAGAGATCCTTTGCCATTCTGTAGTCGGACCCCATGGTAAAAAGAAGGGCAGCAGTTTCCCCGACTGTACGCCCGATACCAAGGATTATACCGGTTAGAATACCCGGAGAAGCTGAGGGCAGCACGACCCTCTTTATGGTTTGCCATTTTGTGGCGCCGATTGCGAGGCTTCCCTCCCTCATGGAATTTGGTACGGTTTTTAACGCCTCTTCCGAGGTTCTGACGATTGTAGGCAGGATCATAATTGTAATGGTCAGCGTTGCGGAGAGCAGTCCCATTCCGAATTTGAGTATAGTGACAAAAAACAGGTATCCGAAAAGGCCGAAAATAATTGATGGTATACCTGCCAGGGTCTCGGTACCCAGGCGAAGGATTGTAACGATTTTTCCCTGTCTGGCATATTCCACCAGGTAGATAGCGGCTGCAATGCTTAAGGGGGCTGAAACCAACAAGGTTAATATGATGAGAAAGACTGTATTAATTATGATGCTTGATATCCCCCCTGTTTTGCCGGCTTTCATCGGTCTTTCCAGTATAAAATTCAAATTGAGATTCAAGCCGCTTTCCTTTCGGGCTATTTTCACCAGGGGTGCTTTATTCAATTTTGAATCGGAATAATAGCTAAGCCCGGCAGCTCCTTTCGTGCTTAACAAGAGGGAGTAAAACTCTGCACGGGTTTGAGTAAAAATTGCATCCAGGCTGAGAGTAAAAGAATCACCAACAGCAGCTTTTATGGCAGGCTGGTGGATTAACTTGATGGGCAGGTCAATTCCACCGATTGCCTGCCAGTTATAAACGGAGCCTGAAAGGATTTTTTTAAGGGATGATGAATCGAGACGCTGAAGACGCCTGTTATTTTGAAGCTCCAGGACCGAGGGATTGGCGACCAGCACAATTCTTCGTACAGGGAGGATTTTGACCTTCCTTGAATTGGGGGCTTTTGCCGATGTTAGATACCCGATCGCACCCGGGGTTTTAGATACTTTTTCTATCATCTCATCTTCCGAGGACACGTATATCATAGTATCTGAGTATTCGATTGAAGGTTGTATTATTTCAGGAAAGTTATGGAGATTAAGCTTATCCCCTTTTTTATAGCAGAGAGGGAATGCTTTTAAGTTCTGGAGGGTAATATCGCTCCAGTCATCTTCATCACCTGTATAAAGGCGTTCAAGTTTTTCCGCGGTAATCTCACGGGCCCGAACCATTTTGTTTACTATAAAACTAATACTTTTTACCTCCGGCCGGTCGACGATCAGTTCCTGTTCTTCGAAATCGGTAACTTCATACTCTGGGGTGTTATTAAAATAAAAACCCTTAAAAAAAATATAACCCGTTATAAATAAGAGAATTAAAATCGTCACCCCTGCGGCGACCCACAACAGCACTTGAAAAACAGTATCATTTATTTGCGCTTTAGCAGTCTTCGGGGATTTCATGCATCACTTTTCCTTTATTACCCGGGATTTTCTCAAGATCAAT
>JBFMGN010000517.1:0-3386 GCA_040752435.1 Spirochaetota bacterium | reverse complement strand
TTTTAACGCATTCGGAGTTGAACATCATACTGTACGGCCTAAGGGGCATAGGGAAGAATAAATTCAGCGAGTATAAAGAAAAAATACAGGACTTTACAAAAGAGGGAAATGCCCGGGCTGTACGGAAAGAAGCCCTGGGCACGCTTGAACAGCTTGGAAATTAATGAACTGCCGGGAGAAACTTAACTTTTTTAAGGTAAACCCGGCGTATCGGTAAGATGCATGACAGCATTGATCTTTTCAAGGGGCGAAACATACTCTCTGAAATAGAGTTCCACATTATGACCTTTTTCAGTCGCAAGAGGGATTTTTTTATCCAGGCAATTCATTACCCCATCTTTTATTTCAGGAAAGTACGCAGGTTTTAAAGGGGTAAAAACGAAATCATGCCCGTCAAATTGAATTTTCGCTATGTCCGGGGGAAAATTATACAGGAAAATAAGAAAGGCTGAACCCGGACCTCCGACTGATTTTGCAGTCCCCTTCCTAAAATAATTAACATTGCGTAATCCGATATTCGGATTTTGATTAATAACCCGCATTTCGACTGCTTTAAGGGAAGCATCTTGCCTTAAAGTACGCCTATCGTAAATGGTCTCTAGTTGCCTGCCCGGAACCCATAACGCACTTTCAAGAACCTTTCGAAGCAGCATAACAATAAGGATAATGCCTGTTATAAGGACAGCGCTTAAAAGGGCAGGAATAGCAATGTAAAACAGTTTTGAAACCTGCCCTGCAAAACCGGTACTGAAGGTAAAACGTAGAGTTCCCCGCACCGGCGAAACGCGCAGGCTGTCTGAGAAATCGAGTTCGACTGGAATGGTTTTATCTCCCTCATCGAAATCGGGAGGAACTGTAAGATAAGGATGTAATGTAATTGTTTTTTTTCCGTCTACCTTTCTTACTATCTTTTCTTCAAGGATGTTTTTTCCGTTGTAGTCGATACCGATAAGTTTAAGCATTATCGGTTTATCGTTAAAATTTTTTATTTTAATAGGAACTTTAAATCTGTTTCCGACTTTTCCTAAATACGACGGGAATTCAACGGATGGAGAACCCAGGGCTATATTGGAAATATCCTTTTTGTCTTCTCTCATATAGTCCGTATACGGGATGTTCAAGTTTCCTACCAATTGCGGAAAAAGATTAATTCTGCCTGAACTTTCCGATTGAGTGTCTGTATTCTCCTTTTCAGGTAATTTCAGAGCACGGATGTACCACCCTTGCTGGCTTAAGTCGCCGGATATATTCCCAAGTTCCAACAATGTTTCCGCCTTGCTTTCATGAAATGGACTGGATTCCGGAGGATCATGGATTCCATCGGTAAGTATCAGGATTGTTTTTTTATTCTTAAGTGGTAAACCCATGGCTACTTGATACAGATACTTTAACGCAAGAATGAGATCCTTATGGGAACCGAAGGGGTAAATGAGCGAAATTCTTTTTAAAATATTTTCAACATCGTCCTTCGTATTAATCTGTTCTGAAATTTCAATTCGCGGCTCATTGTTAAAAACAATCAAGTGAAAATTATCGCCGGACTTTAATTGATTCGTCAGGGGATTTCGTATAAAAAGATCGATCACATCATCAAATATTCCGGAGACGTTTTCGGATGTATCCAGCAGCACGATAAAATCAATTTGACTGCCCCACACAGCCGCCGGTCCTGCTAAAAACAGAATCAATGAGAATGCGAAAAAGAATTTTTTCATATATAGCTGATTTAAAAATCCGCAGTGGTAATCTCTAATAATTTATAATTATAAACTCGCTGATTAATTACGAAACTCAATTCTTCCCCTTCCTTGTGGTTTAAAAGTTCATAACCAAAAGGGGAAAGATATGAAATAATATTTTTAGAAGGCTCGGATTCCCACGGTCCTAAAATTTGGTATACTTCCTCTTTACCTGAATCTTTATTCAAAATTCGAACTTTTGTACCGAAGGATACACATACAGCATCGAGGTTACTGCGATCAAAAATTTGGGCTTTTTCAATTTCTTCTTTAAGTTTTGTCACGGTCGAGTTAAGAAGTTCCTGCCGTTCTTTGGCCGCTTTATACTCGGCATTTTCACGCAAGTCACCCAGTTGCAGAGCAGCACCGATTTCTTTTGAGTTTTCGGGGACTTCGACTTCGAGCAGGTGTTGGAGCATCTTTTGTTTATTCTCATAACTTTCTGCTGTAACTATAAGGCCTCTAGCCATAGTGCCTTTTTCACGTTCGCCATAGAATTTGTAATCCGGGAATTTCCCCATAATTTTGTGTTTCAGTTCTATTATTACAGACGGATCCAGATCTTTTACATCCTCCACGAGGGTATAGAGACGCCCTACCGATTCTTCATCTGCCTTAAGAATATATTCTTCCAGTTTCTGATCTTTGAAAAGGAAGGTTTGTATTTGTTTATTCATTTTCCGGTTTTGGCTGACGTCTTTCCGATTATTTATTTCCCGGAAGGTAATATCCAATAGATGGATCATACCTATCAAGATTTTTTCATACCTGATATCGTATATATCCAGCAAATTTTTCTCATTAATATTACGGGCTATCCAGATAAATGTTTCCCTGTATTCCCGATAATTTTCGATAACGTTCTGAAAGAGATCTTTCAGTCTTGCAATATATTTTTTACCGGAAAGCTCATCAACAATATACCGGGATAGATAGATTGGAAACAGGGTAATGAAAATACGAGACCAATCTCCCACATTAGCTTTTACCTGTTCGAGAAAGGTTCGTTTAAGATCAGCATCTTCAATCCTGGAAAACAGGGCGGGAACATCGTCAATCTGGCTGAACAGATCGTTAAACCCGATGGTAATACCTGGATTTAGAAAGGGATAAACGGCAACAATTTGTTTTATAACCAGATAGCTTGATATCACATATTCATTGACCGTATTGAAAGTTTTCACAAAACTTGTAAAATAATCAAACATTTCTGCGAAATATTCAGAATCCGGATCTGAGTGAGTGAGAAAATCCTGAATTGTCTGCAACCGTAAGAAAAAATTTTTTTCAGCTTTAAATTTATTGAAGGTCTTTTCTTCGAAGGAAATTGGACTTTCACGAACAACAAAGTGATCAATTTTATCGGGCAGATTGCCAAAATCCGGATCGGTTTTAAGAATTTTTCTGGCCTCACTGCTCCAGGAAGTCCATTCCCCCGCTGATAAAACAGCCGGGACAAGTTCTATTTTAATTTTTTTCATATCCGCGTTATTGTTGAAACTTTTTATAATAGTCTTTAATGCCCAGGGTACATCATTTTTTACCTTATCATGGAGTTCTTCTTTTTTTAATATGACCTTTAAAACCCAGATATGGTCTTTGGCAAGTATGCTAAGGGCATTTACCGCCATTTTAAGGGACATTTTA
>JBFMGN010000516.1:0-3386 GCA_040752435.1 Spirochaetota bacterium | reverse complement strand
AATATTGCTGTTTTCAGCCGGGGGAAAGGGACTGGTACAACTTTTAAAATCGAACTGCCGATTTACCGGCCTTCAAAGGGATTTTATCTCAATGCCCTCCTGATGAAGTCCCGTAAAAGAGAAAACGCAAGGGATAACGATAATGACCAGGGATAGTTTCAAAGGAAGCCGGATACTCCTGGTAGAGGACGAGGAATCTCTCGCCGTCGGACTCGAGTATAATCTATCGGAAGAAGGCTACGAGGTAAAGTGGGCTGAAAACGGAAGAAAAGCCCTTGACTATTTAGAGACGGAACCCTTCGATTTGATCCTCCTTGATGTTATGCTCCCTTATCATGATGGGTTCGAAATCGCCCAGATTATCCGGGAAAAATTGCCTCAGCTTCCGATACTTATTCTTACAGCCCGAACAAGTGCAGTCGATAAAGTGCGGGGGCTTGAAATCGGCGTTGATGATTATTTAACCAAACCTTTTCATCTGCCGGAACTTCTTTTAAGAATAAAAGGGATGCTGAAGCGTAAAATGTGGTACAAGGAAATGGTTGATATCGGGCCTCTCTATACCTTCGGTAACAATTCGATTAATTTTGAAGATCTAACCTGCCGAACAGGACGCCGGGAGTTCAAACTGACACCCCGGGAAGCCATGGTCCTGAAGTACCTGATTGAAAACAAAGGCAAGATTGTAACCAGAAAAGATCTATTGGAGAAAGTCTGGAACTTAAGCAGTGAAATTGAAACAAGAACGGTTGATAATTTTATCGCCCGTCTTAGAAAGTACTTCGAACACAATCCGTCAAAACCCGAATACATAAAAAGCATCCGGAGTGCGGGGTATCTGTTCTCCGATCTAAAATAACAAAGGCTAAATATTGAATGCAGACTATGGAGTAGCATTATCAATGGGTACTGAAGAGAAATATACTGAAAATCACACTTCCGATAAAAAGGATTCCCTTAAGGATAAACAAGCTCAATCAGTTGACTTTATCCGCGCCGTAATTGCAGACGACTTACGAACGAATAAATACGGCGGACGGGTGGCAACCCGCTTTCCACCGGAGCCAAACGGGTATCTGCATATTGGCCACGCTAAATCCATTTGCCTTAACTTCGGTATCGCAGCCGGACATGCAGGGGGAACATGCAATCTCCGCTTTGACGACACGAATCCCGCCAAGGAAGACGTTGAGTATGTAGAGTCAATTATGGAGGATGTGCGATGGCTTGGTTTTGACTGGGATGACCGCTTGTACTATGCCTCCGATTATTTTGACCAGCTCTATGCTTATGCGGAGCAGCTTATTAAGGAAGGCAAAGCCTACGTAGACAGTCTTTCTCCCGATGAGATTCGGGCATACAGGGGCACTCTTACCGAGCCGGGTAAAGACAGCCCTTACAGAAACCGATCGGTGGGGGAGAATCTGGATTTGTTCAGGCGAATGCGGGCGGGGGAATTTCCGGACGGCACCCATGTGCTGCGTGCAAAAATTGATATGGCTTCTCCCAATATCAATATGCGCGACCCCACCTTGTACCGAATAAGAAGAGTTTCCCATCACCGTACAGGGGATAAGTGGTGTATTTATCCGATGTACGATTTTACCCATTGTATTTCGGATTCTATAGAAAGGATTACCCATTCCATATGTACCTTGGAGTTTGAAAACAACCGGCCCCTGTATGACTGGACTTTGGATGAGCTTAAGATTTCCCATCATCCCCGGCAAATTGAGTTTGCCCGGTTAAATTTAAGCCATACGGTGTTAAGCAAGCGGAAACTCCTCCAGTTGGTTACCCAGGGTCATGTAAGCGGCTGGGATGATCCCCGCCTGCCCACCCTTGCCGGCTTAAGGAGGAGGGGCTATACGCCGGAGGCAATCCGCACATTCTGCGACAGGATAGGCGTTGCCAAGAGAGACAGCCTGGTGGATATCGCCCTGCTGGAATATTCTATCCGGGAAGATTTAAACCAGCGTGCTTTGCGGGTAATGGCAGTCTTAAACCCTTTGCGCGTGGTTATCGACAATTACCCTGATGGGAAAGTGGAAGAGTTGGATGCGATTAACAACCCGGAAGACGAAACAATGGGCACCAGGAAAGTACCGTTTTCTAAAGTACTATATATTGAAAAAGATGATTTTATGGAGTCACCGCCTAAAAAGTTTTTCCGTCTTTCTCCGGGAAAGGAAGTGCGGTTACGGTATGCTTATTATATTACCTGCCGGAGTGTGATAAAGGATGGGAAAACAGGCGAAGTTATTGAGCTTCACTGCACCTATGACCCGGAAACCAGGGGCGGTGCTTCTCCCGACGGCCGCAAAGTGAAAGGGACGATTCACTGGGTTTCTCCCGGCCAGGCGATTGAGGCGGAAGTACGGTTATACGATCACCTGTTTTTAAAAGCGGATTCTGACGACGAAAGCGAAGGGAAGGATTTTCTGGCTTACCTTAATCCGGATTCTCTTAAAATCGTCAAGCCGGTGTATCTGGAGCCGAGTCTTAAAACGGCAGAACCGGGTGGCAGATACCAGTTCGAACGCCTCGGATATTTCTGTGTTGACCTTAAGGATTCCAAACCTGGCCGCCTGGTATTTAATCGTACCGTCACCTTGAGGGATACTTGGGCTAAAATTGAAAAAGCGGGCCGGGGAAACGGGTAAAAATTTATTCAAGCACGACGGTTTCCCAACCCATCATCCGGCTGAAGGCCTTTATGGCTGAAAGGGAAGCATTGTAGCTTATAGCCAGGTGATGTGTTCCCCCCAGCCGTGAGTATTCCGCAAGAAAATCCGGAATGGGCAGATTCGGTTTAAACCAGCCATGAACTGATTTTTCCATATTATCTTTGCCGCGTATGTCTATCATCTGCGCCGGGGCGATTATCAGCCTGTATTTATTATCCGGCAGCGGAGCCAAATCGGTAATAAGGACCGCGCCTTTTTTAAATCTGCCTGCAGCGAGAACCGGATTTTTAACGTTGGTAAAACGATACTCCATTTCAATGAGTTTTGGTTTACCCGCCAGGAGTTTATAATTTACCTCTCCCATGTGGCTGAGATAAATTGTATTGTTTTCCCAGTCAGGGCAGAACATTTCGCTGAAGCTTGTATCCGGAAAACCTGATGCCAGGGCGCCTACCAGGGCTGCGGTCAGAGTATCACCTTCCCCGGCGTATCCATAGCCCTCGGCCATGAGCTTGCTCGCCTTAAGAAACGGAACCGTTTCCAGCCCGGAAGCCTGGTCAACATTCAGGAAGTTGAATGAAAGGGCGGAGAGATTTTCACGTTCCACCCATTTTTTTAACATCAGGCCGGCCCTGATAGAGCGGAGGTGAACTTCTTCTGGAATTCCAACAGTATCAAATAATTCTCTGTCCGAGGAAA
>JBFMGN010000515.1:0-3393 GCA_040752435.1 Spirochaetota bacterium | reverse complement strand
GGGAATGCCTGGAAATCATTTTGAACTCCGGCCGGCATTTAATGGTGATCATCAACGACATACTTGACCTGTCAAAAATTGAAGCAGGACAGGTAGATCTGGAATGGATTGATTTTAACCTTTTTGAGAGTCTGGATTCCGTCGTACAGATTATGAGGCACCAGGTTCAGAAGAAGGGGCTTTCCTTTAATCTTGAGATACATCCAGGAGTACCCGCATCCATTAAAGGCGACCCGGCGCGGATAAAGCAGGTTGTGCTTAACCTGGTGGCCAACGCCGTTAAGTTTACTGAGCAGGGCGGGATCTCTGTAAAAGTGGATCTATTTAATGCGTGGAACAGCAGTAACAAAAACGGGCCTCGCCTGCTCTTTTCGGTGGCAGACACTGGGATCGGGATAGAGCCGGAAAAAAAGACGAAGATTTTTGACAGCTTTGTTCAGGCTGACTCCTCGGTTGCGAGGAAGTATGGAGGCACCGGTCTAGGCCTGACTATTTCCAGGCAGTTAGTAGAACTTATGGGCGGGACAATGTGGGTGCAGAGCGAGGTGGGCAAGGGCTCGACCTTTTACTTTACCGTACCGGTTGAAAGGGGGATTGAGGGAGAGAAGCAGAGGCAGGGCCCCTGACGGCGCATGCCGCGGCGATGGAGGGGAATAAGGTAAAATTCTGTCTTAAGGGATTTATCGGGCTTTTGCCTTAAGATTATGCGGATTTCTTAAGTAAAATGACTTCCGGTTTTACTGATTTTTCGATGACGACTTTATTTACAATAACCCTTTTTTCACCATCTATGGAAGGTAATTCGTACATTATGTCGATCATTATACTTTCGACAATCGCTCTCAAACCGCGTGCCCCAGTTTTCATTTCCAGAGCTTTTTGGGCTATTGCGTCAATTGCCTCTTCTTCGAAAGTGAGTTCGACTCCATCCAGCTTCAGGGATTTCTGATACTGTCTTAAGATGGCGTTTTTCGGTTCGGTAATTATTCTTTTAAGGTGATGTTTATCAAGATTTTCCAGGGTTACCTGAATCGGCAGCCTTCCGACAAACTCGGGGATAAGGCCGAATTTTATAAGATCGTCCGGATGCAGGTGGGAATAGAGTTCCAAAATATCCTTTTCGTGGGATGCCTTGACATCTGCGCCGAAACCCATCGGGTGCTGGGCAATTCTCGCTTCAATAATCTTATCCAATCCCACGAAGGCTCCACCGCAAATGAAGAGTATATTGGTAGTGTCGATTTTAAGCATTTCCTGGTTTGGGTGTTTTCTGCCGCCCTGGGGTGGAACCGATGCGATAGTGCCTTCTATTATTTTCAGGAGAGCCTGCTGGACGCCTTCTCCGGAGACATCCCGCGTAATTGAAACGTTTTCACCTTTTCTGGAGATTTTATCAATTTCATCGATATAGACAATGCCCCGCTCCGCCGCGGCTATATTATTGCACGCATTTTGTATAAGTTTTAACAAGATATTTTCTACATCTTCTCCTACGTAGCCAGCCTCGGTTAAGGTGGTGGCATCGGCGATTGCGAATGGAACTTTCAGTTTTTTGGCGAGAGTTTTTGCAAGCAGCGTCTTCCCTGTTCCTGTGGGGCCTATCATCTGAACATTAGCTTTTTCAATTTCAACATCGTCTTCGAGTTTATCCTTTAATACTATCCGCTTGTAATGATTGTAGACTGCCACGGAGAGTATCTTTTTAGCCTGCTCCTGGCCGATTACGTACTGGTCCAGATACTCCTTTATCTCTTTCGGCGTGGGAACCTCATCGAGAAACTCAGAGGTTAAAGCCGTATCCTCTTCTTCGAGAATTTTTTTGCAGACAATGACGCATTCGTCGCAAATATTGACTCCCGGGCCGGCAATCAGCCTGCGGGCCATATCCGCGCTTTTCCCGCAAAATGTACAAACTTTTAATCCATCAGTTCTGTTTTTTGCCATTGTTACCTCTTACAAAAACTCTATCTATAAGGCCATATTCAACGGCTTCTTCGGCAGACATAAAATAATCTCTTTCCAAATCACGGGCAACGGTATCCTCATCTTTTCCGGTGTGAAACGCAAACAGATTGATGATGAGTTTTTTAAGCCGGAGTATTTCCCTCGCCTGGAGACCGATATCCTTCGCTTGTCCCTGAACACCACCCCAGGGTTGATGGATCAAGATCCTCGATGAAGGCAGGGCAAAGCGTTTATCCTTTGCGCCGGCTGTCAGCAGCAGGGCGCCCATTGATGAAGCCTGACCCAGACAGATTGTCTGAACATCGGGTTTAATGTATTGGAGAGTATCATAGATGGCAAGACCGGCAGTGACAGACCCCCCCGGAGAGTTGATGTAGAGGCTGATATCGCGCTCCGGATCCTGAGACTCGAGAAAGAGGAGCTGAGCCACCACGAGGTCGGCGGTAATATCGACAATTTCTCCATCTACAAATACAATCCTGTCTTTTAAAAGGCGGGAGTAAATATCATAGGATCTTTCCCCGATACCGGTGTGTTCAATTACAATTGGAACCAATGTATTCATCTGTTCATTCATCGTAAAATCCTTGGCTTAATTTACTGATTATCCCGGTTCAAGTCCAGGAAATTCACCTTGTCGCCTTTTTTGATGGTTGATTCGCTTAAAAGCAGGTCAAAAAGCTTTCTCTCCCTTATCTCATTTTTCAGGTATTCAATGAGGTTGTTTTTTGCATACCGTTCTTTCACCTCTTCCAGCGTAATAGTGCTCCTCTCAGCCAGGATTTTCAGCTCTTCTTCGATATCATTATCGGTTGCTTCAATCTTTTCTTCTTCAATCATTTTATCAATTAGAAGCTGGGTTTTCAGGGATTTTTCCACAGCCGGCCGCCATTCCTCGCATACGGATTCCTTTGTTTTTCCCTGGGATTCGAGGCTTTGAACAAGTTGCGGTTCAGGAAACCGGGAGCGTGCAACGAAATTCTGCCAGAAACTGTCGAGTTTCAGGGTAACCATGGACTTCGGTAAATCGATTTTGGAGTGATCTACTATTTGATCCAGGAGTTTGCCGATACTGTTTCGGCGTAGTCTCCCATGCGCCGCTTCTTCCAGTTTATTGCGAATATCTGTTTTAAGATCTTCCAGGGTTTTATACTTGTCGCTGATATCCTGAGCCAGTTCATCGTCGATCGGGGGCAGTTGTTTTTCCTTGACCGCCGTCACTTTTACTTTTAACTTGATCTTTTTACCCTTCAGCTCCTCTATTTCGAAGTCTTCAGGGTACTCTTTGTTCAGTATCTTCTCCTCATCTTTCTTCATTCCCAGGATATCGTCGTCTATCTGGTATAGATTGTTTTTGCTGCCTGCCGCAAAGGCAAAACCTTCCCGTCTACTTTTCAGTTTCTCGCGGCCGTTTTCTTACAGTTCTGA
>JBFMGN010000514.1:0-3398 GCA_040752435.1 Spirochaetota bacterium | reverse complement strand
CCGTTTTCATAAGCTTCCATTATATCTCTTCTTTCCTGGGGTGTAATTCCTTTCGTGCGTACCGCCTGTTCAGCCAGCCGCCGGACACGATCCACCATCTCCTTCAAGTCATATTCAACATAGGAAAGTACATCCGAGACGGAATCCCCCGCAATTTCTTTGGAGAACTCCACTTCCCCGTCTTCATCAAACCGTATGCTTACAACATTGGTATCACCGAGAAGATTATGCAAATCCCCTAGAGTTTCCTGGTAGGCGCCTACGAGAAATACACCCAGTATATAATCTTCATCACTATCAGGATCATGGAGCGGCAAGGTATGTTTAACATCGTGCAGATCTATAAACCTGTCTATCTTACCGTCACAATCGCAGGTTGTATCGGCCAGGATGGCTCTCCGCATGGGTTCCTCATTGAGCCTGTGAATCGGCATAATTGGAAAAAGCTGCTCGATTGCCCAGGAATCAGGTAACGACTGGAAAACACTGAAATTACCGTAGTAGATATCTGACAAGGCCGTATCCAGGACTTGAAGCTCCTCGGGAATATATTTCATTTCCTGTACATCCCGGGCAATACGATTGATAATATGCCAGAAGATCCTTTCGGCCAGTCCTTTCTCCCGGAGAGAGACATCACCGTGCATAAAAAGCGAACGGATTTCGTCCCGGTAATAGACCGCGTCATGGTAGCATTCCAGGGCGTTCTTGGAGGTGAGACTTTGGCTGATCTCCATAAGGTTGACTAACATTTCATGGGAATCGGACGGAAGTTCCTCGGGCGGGCTGTGGGATTCCACCCGGTTAACATCAAGGATGTTAAACAGCAAAATCGAGTAATACGCAACGGTTGCCCGGCCCGATTCGCTTATTATAACAGGATGGTTGATATTTTCTTCATCCATTATTCCCATGATTGTTTCAATAATGTCGGCGCAAAACTCTTCCGTCGTATAGTTCCTGCTGCTGGGGAAGTTAGTCTGGGAACCGTCGTAATCCACTGCAAGACCGCCGCCGATATCAAGGATACCCATACCGGCGCCCTCTTTTACAAGGTCAACATAAAACCGGCAGGCCTCCGAGGCAGCCGCTCTTATATCCCTGATATTGGGAATTTGGGAACCAAGATGGTAATGCAGCATCTGGAAACAGTCCAGCATATTCTGACGTTTTAATAAATCCACCATATCTATAATCTGGGGTGTAGTCAGACCGAAAACACTGCGGTCGCCGCCGGATTCCGACCAGAGACCGCCGGCCCTGGATGAAATTTTAACCCGAACCCCTATTCTTGGTTTTACCCCCATTTTTAAAGACCGTTCCAGGATGAGAGAAAGCTCGCCGGGACGCTCAACAACCATAATCGCCTGGATACCCATCTTTAAAGCATACAGGGCAAGGTCGACAAACTCCTCGTCTTTATAACCGTTGCATACGACGAAGGCCTCAGGGTCATGCATGTAAGCGAGGGCGGCAATAAGTTCTGCCTTGCTGCCGGCTTCAAGTCCATGATGATACCTTTTACCGAAGCGACATACTTCTTCCACTACCTGCTGCTGCTGGTTAACCTTAATAGGATAAACACCGCGATACAATCCTTTATAACCGTACTCTTGCATGGTTTTCTGGAATGCAGCGTTAAGCATCGCAATCCTGGAATCAAGAATGTTGCTGAACCTGAGCAGTACCGGCATGTTGAGCCCCCGCTCTTTCAGACCGCTGATAATATCCATCAAGCTGACGGAAACCTGTCGGCTGGAGCCGGGAGAGTTTACAACCACCTCTCCCTGCTCTGATATGTCAAAATAGCCGCTGCCCCAGTTGCGGATACCGTATAATTCCGCTGAATCCCGGTAGGTCCATCGTTCAATGGCGCCGTTCTTTTTCATAACATTTTCTTATAAGTTAAAAGATTCAATTAATCAAGGGATTAGAAATAGACCTATAATGAAGAACTACGAGCTCACGCTCGTAGCCCACTTCGAGGGCGAGAAGCGTGGGCCAGCATATAGGATAGCATCGTCTTAGCTATAGGCGTTAGCCAATAGATAAGACGATGGACGGAATCACCGGTTTTATTACCAGCGCGGATTACATCTTAAACCCACGCTGGACTTTATTGTATTTTTGTGCGAAACAGTATAATACTGTCTGAAGCAGCTCTTAGCTGCGGAAGGCTACTCCACTGAAACTGTTTCGCAAGGTGCGAAAAGGAGGTAGGGTGGTTTTTTCTTATACCGTGCAAGAGCATGTACTCCTGGAAAATATCGAAATACCCCTGGAACAGGGTAAGCTGCTATTGATAACAGGCATAGAGAACACGCCTTTGCGCCTGCTGGGGGGTATTCTGGCGGGAACCTTTCCAGTTCCCAACGAAGATACTCTGCCGCATTTAAGTGAACTGATTAAATACTTTTCCGGAAAACTTCAGCTTCACAATGGGCAGCTTCCACAAAGTGCAGTCTACATGGGCCCGGATCCCGAAAAGCACCTTTTATTTTCCCGGGTAGATGAAGAAATATACGCCCAGACGGGATTAAATCCGGAACATCTTTCAATACTCCATGAATTCGGAGTTGACCGGAAATTTTTAAGGCGTCGGATTGCAACGCTTTCCGGTGGGGAAAAGATGAAACTGGCCCTTGCCATAATCTTTGCAAAAAGCGCCGACCTGATTGTATTGCATGGAGTCCTGCCATGGCTCGATAAGCATGGTAAGTTCGCTCTACTAAACGCCATGGATTCGCGATGTAGATCCGGTGCTTGTATCGTAATTATTGAGCAGGAAATAGATCTCTTGCTTCATTCTGCGGATGTTCTCTTTTATTTCGACGGACGGAAACTGTTGCCTTATTCAACCGCCTTGAGGAAAGTCTCTTATTCTGATATCGCCGCCAGTGCGGAAAAGTTATTTGCTGAACTATCAGCGGCCGGCACCGGTGCAGCAGATCGCGACCTGCTTACCTTCGAATCTGTGAGCTTCAGATATCCGGAAACGCCGAAAGAACAGGCAATCCTGATTAATACCTGCTTTTCACTTAAACACTCATGTATATACAGTCTGATTGGAGATAACGGCACTGGAAAATCAACTATTGCAAAACTTATTTTGCGTCTGTTCAAACCCGACAGCGGCCGAATCTCACTGTTCAATTCAAATCTTAAGAATATCCCGCGGGAAACAATTGTCAGATCAGTCTGTTATCTCGGCCAGTTCCCGGAGCAGTATATTACTCTAAGCTCGGTGGAACAGTATAAAAATCAGTCTGTAAAAAATGGAAATAAACTGGCTGAACTTTTTCTCAAGCGTTACTTCCCGGAAGAGAAACCATATCCCATCGCCACCCTTACCCCCCTGCAGTTGAAATTATTATCACTGGCAGCTTCAGTCTACAGCG
>JBFMGN010000513.1:0-3401 GCA_040752435.1 Spirochaetota bacterium | reverse complement strand
AGCATATTTTAAGTAATATTTTTAATTAACAAAAAAAGAATAGCGAAGTCCTAAAATTAGGCGTTACAGGACTTCGTGAAGCGAATTTTGTTAGTTTCATTTTGGTGCGTGGGAATCCAGGCTAGTGTCCCTTGCCATTGCTCTATCCATTCTTCTTACTGTATTGTGTTTTTTTGCAGAGAGGCAATGGGAAATTTCTTATCATTCAAGATATATCATCAAATCTGATGACATCCAACCCAATGTTTCTTATCTATTAGATTCAGATAATGTAAATATCCTTAATGGCAATATCATGAGACTGTCTAAGTGGAAAAACCGATTTTCAATATTAACAACGATAATTGTAAAATATAATCCAGAGATTATCACTGTCCAGGAGGCCGAACTGGATCAGTGCAACGATATCATCAAGAAATTCCCCGGATACAGTTTTACAGGATCGGGACGTTATGGGAGAAACGAAGGAGACGGCTGTTTTATATTCTTCCAAAAAAAGAGATTTCACCTGATTGATTCAGGAGTCTTCTGGCTAAGTAGTACGCCTCATGAACCTTCAATTACATGGGATCATAAATGGAGTGGGATGCCACGAAACGTCTCATGGGGAATATTGGGAGATAGAAAAGGGAGAACATTATTTGTTATATGTACTCATTTTGATGGGGATAGTGTTGTACAACAAAAGTCTATGAAGCTGATTCTACAAAAGCTGTCTATCAATTCTCCAGCGGGTCCCGTAATTTTGGCGGGAGATTTTAATACCGGAAAAACATCAAAAACATATGATATGGCACTTACCCGTTTTTACGATCCTTGGGAAAAATTAGGTTCACTGGATTTTAATAAACCTACTTACCATGCTTTCAATGGAATTAGAGTAAGAGAAGGTGAGAATATTGACTGGATCCTTCTTTCAAAACAACCACCTATTACAAAACCGTTAGAGGCAAAAATTATAAGAGATTCGGAGGGAGAACAATATCCAAGTGATCATTTTCTTACATATGTAAAGTTTATTTTTCATTAGATAAGGAAAAGACAGTGAAGAATGACTTTATGAATAATAGCCATTTTGGGATATATATCTTTATATTTTTGATAGCAGTGTATGTAGCAACCGGGATATTGTTGTTTATGAATCGTACGGATTTACTTGTTACTGAAGAAGTCATAAATGGGCAAGAGGCCCTTGTACTGCAACCATTAGGATGGTTCTATCTTCCAATAGTTATTTTTTTTACAACTATACGTTTTCGTTAATTTAAGACAACAAATTACATTCTCGTTGAGCGATTGCGAATGACCTAATCATAAGGCCCCTTCGGCTCAGCCCTGGCAAAAGCCCTACTTGGCTTCCTTTTGTTCAGCAGGCCAGACTGAGGCCCAATTGCCTCCAGCGGGTCAGTGTTCAGCCTGGCGTGTTTAAAGCCCATTAGCGACGGTTTTGCCTTGCAAGCTCGGTAAATACTGGCTGGACGGCAAGCTGTAAGCTCGGCTATCAAAGCCAGACTTGCCGCAAGGCACAGGACTGCGGCTTTGCCAGCCAGGAGGCTGAGCCGGCCAGGCACGGATCGGGATGGGACGCCCGGCAGGCCCGGAGGGTTAGGGAAAGTGAAATGATCAGCGGTTGCAAAGAAGATGGGGGTGCATGAGGACGCCGTGACTGGCGGCATCGGGAAGGAGAGAACGAAACGATAAAGACAAATGACCCGTAAATGGGTATCGGATACGGCGATCAGATTCTGCCCTGCTCCATCAATTTCCTCCCCCTTATATGTCTCTTCTCCTACCCTTCCGATCCGCTTAAATGCCAGGCCGATAGCAATTTTCTTTCCATCTGTGATAAACACAACGATTTAGCGTATCCGGCATTGTTAGATAACCGTTTAGCTAACGTTATCTAAGAGTGCGTCCTTGTTGTTATTGTATAACCTTTGGTTATAAAGAGTATATAGCTTTCCGGGGAGTCCAGATTTAAAGCCTTTCAAGGTCATTCGGTGTTTCATGAGTACTAATAAACTGTTTCATGAGTACTAATAAACTGTTTCATGAGTACTAATAAACTGTTTCATGAGTACTAATAAAAAACTTGACAACACAGATAACTGTTGATATTGTGTTTTTGTCCCGATATTAAAAAGTTCTAACTTTTTTGGTTTATTAGTACTTTAAGAACAGTTTTATGAAAAGTTTAAATGAGCCATATATCAAGGAAAACAACATTTTGCAGTTATCTCTCTTCTATTTTGGGAAGGGACGGCCTGAAAAGACGGTGATAACATGGAAAGGACCGGAAGGGAAATATAAGCTTCAATGCGTTTGTTGTCTTGGTGTCCCTGGATCATTTGACCAGGATGTTTACACCGCATGTATGCGAATATGGGTAAAACAAGGAATGCCGGACGGAGGGATCAGGCTTAATTACAGTGATATTGCCCGTGAATTAAACCTGTTACCGAGAGATTGGAACGTAAAAATAAAAGAATCTCTGGAAAAATTAGGGCAAGCAAGATATCGGTTTAACCAATGTTTTATAAAGGCCGATAAAGACGGTAATAGAAAACTGGATACTCATTTTTCTCTTTTTAGCACAGTAGATTTATTCAAATATGAAAAAGGGAAAAGTAAGCGTAAGAGTGAGACTTTACTATATTTTCCAGAGAAGATAAGAGAAAACTTAGAGGCTAAATATTATCAATGGCTTGACATGGCATGGTATCGGGCATTACCCGAAGGGTTACCCCGGCGTTTATATGAATACCTGGAAAAACGCCGTTATCATAATGTAAACGGAGCATTCTCAATTTCAGAGGAAGCTATCTGTAGATGGTTGCCATTGACCGACAAACACGCAACAAATCGCAGGAAACGACTTGCGGCTATCGCCCAAACCCTCATCGATAAGGGATACCTTAAGTCATACTCATTCGACGGCAAGCGAAAAATTTGCACTTACACCTATGCTCGGCAAGCTCCCCCTGTGGAAGCATTGCAGGGCGAAACCATACCCGAAGTTCCGGCTCTCTCGGAGGGAAAAGTCCAAGAAAAACGCGCAATAGAAAGCGCTCGCGGCGGTCCCGGCACTACCCCTCCACCAGAAGAAAAGACGGCTTCCGAAAACAGAGCTGATTTGCTGGCCGTCCTTAATTGGTTGGACACCATCCCATATTTCCACAAGGACCGTAAGAATGAAATCGCCATGCTTCCAGAAGTTTGTAGTCTATTTCCAGGTATCCGCCAGGAGTATGAACGACTTGCCGCGATGCACAAGCGGCCCAAAGCGGGTTGGGTGTACAAGGCGTTCAAGGAAGGATACCGGTTTAGTGATAATGACCAGGAGAGTTACCAGACGGCAGAACAGACAAAACGAAATGCCGAGAGGGAAGCCAAAATAGCGA
>JBFMGN010000512.1:0-3408 GCA_040752435.1 Spirochaetota bacterium | reverse complement strand
TGTACAAGTGCCTTTCCCGGATGGATATAAGAATGACGATACATCTTTCGAATTATTTTTGAAAAGCCTTAAAAACCTGAAAGTTAAACCGGAAGAAATAGCGGGGTTTTTAACCGAATCATACCAGGGTGTTGGTCCGGATTTTCTCCCCCATGATTACGCCCAATCCCTTCAGACGTTCTGCACTCAGTACGATATTGTTTTGATCTTCGATGAAATACAGGCGGGGTTCGGCCGAACCGGAAAAATGTTTACTTACGAACATTATGATGTTAAACCGGATCTGATTGCATGCGGTAAAGGGATATCCTCCTCGCTTCCTATTTCAGCGGTTATCGGCCGGAGCGACATAATGGGGCTGTATTCTCCCGGTTCCATGACAAGTACTCACTCTGCCAGTCCCCTGCCGGTAATCGCGGCCATCGAAAACTTAAAAATAATCAGAAAGGAAAACCTCCCCCGGCGGGCGGCGGAAATGGAGAAAATCCTCATGCCGGGACTCGCACGC
Source organism: Spirochaetota bacterium (assembly GCA_040752435.1). Classification (GTDB taxonomy): domain Bacteria; phylum Spirochaetota; class Spirochaetia; order SPDA01; family JBFMGN01; genus JBFMGN01. The sequence goes on along the minus strand of JBFMGN010000512.1, from coordinate 2,900 downwards.
ATACGGGAAAAATACAGCGCCGCATTAGGATGCCTGCACGGGAAAGGTTTAGTGGCAGGCATCCAGGTTGTCAGAAAAGGCACGAAAGAGCCGGATTCAGAGACGGCTTTATCGATAAATGAAAAATGTTTTCAGAAAGGCCTGCTCATGTTCGCGCCCGTAGGTATCGGTGGTGAATGCATCAAAATCACCCCCCCTTTGACAATTCATGAAGATGCCCTGATAGAATCAATAGGTGTGCTGGAAGAAGCCTGCGACGAAGTATTGGCAAAATGAGAATGGATAATGATTACATTTATCTGGAGAAAAATTTTCATTTTGCTGGTCTAAAGAGACGATTTAGTCTGTTATTAAAAAAAATCATTGACGGGCAATTAAGCGTGACATATAGTTTTAAAAAAAGGAGAAAAACCATGAATAGAATACTTGTAGTGTTGGTACTGTTTCTTGCCCCTCTGCTGATTTTCGCAGACGGGCCCGAGTCATATACGTTCCTGGACGGTTTCACCTTATCCATATATGGCAATTATACAATCAATATTCTTGATGATTCAACCGAAGAGGTAATTACCCTCATCTCCGAGGTCGAGGAACCGGTCTACGGTTTTATATTTTATGATGAGGATAAATGGTCCATGGCGATTAAAGACCAGATTATCCTTCTATCCCGGGATATTTTCCGCGATGATATTGCCGACGACATGGGAGAGACGATACAGATCTATTTCGATTATACCCTGTCAAACAACCTCTGCTATTGGATTGAAATGTCAATCGCGGATACAGTGCGGAAACTCATGGCAGTCGACTTGCGGCAGTCGCCGGGCTTCGCCGCATTTATTCTCTTCTATTTCGACCCTGAGACATCAATAGGCAGCGACGAACAGGATGCTCTGCTCTACGACATTTATTCCAATTTAGAAATATACTTTGAGGAAGCGGCCGGGTAAAAACCCGGCCGTGGTCGCCATTTCCGTTGTTCCCGGCCTCTCGATACCGTTGGGCGCAAGCTCCGAACAGAGCAATCACGCGGGTAAGATCTCAAAAGCCCAACCCCGATTTATTCAGATATGCCTTACTTTCACGGATAAATGCGGCTGCTTCTTCTATTGCATTTCCTGCTGTCTCTTCATCGATATATGAGAAGACCTCATAGTCTCCACTTTCCCTGTCATCTTTAAGATTGGCCAGGTATTTCCCGATATTTTTATCGAATTTTCCCGTCTTTACAAAGAGAAGCCCGAAGAGTGTAACAACACCTCTATGAGTCTGAGGCTGTTCACCTTCGGTTAAAAGGAGAGCCTTAAGCAGCATGAAAGACTGCATAGTAAGCCCTTGAAACTGCATCTTCATAGTCTTCGGATTTCAAGAGCGTTTTTGCCACATTCAGTTTCTTTTCCGCCTTTTCCAGATATCCTTTCAAAAGTTCTTCAGTCGTCTTGTCCAAGATTAATGCCTTCCTTCATCACATTTTCAATAAACCGAGACGGGATCGATTTAAAACGATTGAACTCAGAAGTAGTGAATATTTTAAGGGAGATCAACCTGCCGGTATCAAACAGTATATCCATAACTACATCGTAAAAGCTGTCAATCAGCTTCCGGTCTTTCTTTTCCAATACGATTAAGATATCATAATCGGAATCGGGACGCCAGTCATTCCTGCTTCTCGACCCGAACAGGTATATTTCTTCTATATGTTTCCTCAGGGGCGATATTGCACCGAGAAATTTTTCAATTATTGGATCCTTCGCGGCTGATCTCATTTTAATATAAGGTCTCATCAAACCACTCGCATACTATTTTCGCTTCGTCCCGGGGGTGAGAAAGCATCCAATAAACGCTGCCGTCAATTTCAACCAATTTTTTCTTGATAGGAGGAAGTCGGTTATACAAATCCTTTATATAGAATGGAGTAGGGCCTTTCAGATTAAGGAGAAACATTGTTGGGATCTTTAACGCGGTGATAGGATTCGGCGGAGGCGTAGAAATCAGAGACATGATGGCGGACAGAGTGTACCACCGGTCGAAATCCGGATCATTCAAATATCCGTCTGCCACCAAGTGTGTCTCCAGGCTACGGTTTTCTTCTCTTGTGTCTATTAATGCTTTCCAATCCAGGTAAGACGATATGGGCAATTTTAAAGAGGGAAGTATTCGAACCAGAAGTTTCGCCAGGGGAAGAATGATTTTCCTTCTTTGGGCCGAGCCGGTCCATGGCCCGCTGTCTTTCACAATCGCTTCATGATATTCTTTCTCCGTCATTATGGCCGGGGAATTCTGACAGACAATGCTTTTTACCGGACCCTGTGCTAACGCCAAATAAAAAATCACATATCCGCCAAGGCCTTCGCCGAAGCTTCCTATTCTGTCATTAAAGTTTCTCGAAATGTGTTTGAGAGCATCGACGTGTCTGGCGATAAGCTCATTGACGCTGTAACTGCCATGTTTTGGCATGATAAAAATATTGTAGCCCTTGAGATACATTTGGTAGCCAAGTTCGGCAAAGACGTAAGCATGGCCTCCTGACCCCGGAGAAATCAGAATGTTGGGGGCATTTTTATCTTTTTCAAAAAATAACAACTCAAAAGTCTCGCCCTCCGAAGTAAAGCTTATTAACTTGATGTCTTTCTCAATATCATCCGGGTGTGTTTCAACAACATAGTATTTTTTCCAATAATCTGCTTTTTTCATACTCATTGATAATTCTTCCACTCTTCAAGGTCAGTCCCTGATATTGGACAGGGTTCTATCAATTAAGAACTTCCGATAATCCGATTCGTCGAAATATATCTTTCTCCCGTAAGCCCCGCGTGCAGTTACATAGTAAATTACCCCTTCGTATTCTCTTCTTAATGCTCTTACGATACATCTTGGGTGAATGATATTTTTTATACACT
>JBFMGN010000511.1:0-3425 GCA_040752435.1 Spirochaetota bacterium | reverse complement strand
AGTGCAGCCACCCTTATCCCACAGAATACAGTCAAAATTTTCTTTTTCACTTAGACTTATTCTTTTGAAACCGGTGTAATTGATAATTCTGCAGTAGGTATCGATAAACTCGTCAAAGGTTAAGCGTGTGGCAGCCGCCAATCGTTCTATGTCGTTAAATGAAAGAAACACATAACCAGGTTCGTGTCGACAGCATCTTGAGCACCGGGTGCATTCAAAGAAAAGACCGCCTTCGTAAAAAGCTTCATCCATTCCAGTTCTTTCCCAAAGCTTTTTGAAAAAAAGGCTTTCCCCCTGACGAGAAAGCCTTTTGGGGAGAGTAGGATTTGAACCTACGAAGGCTTCAGCCAACAGATTTACAGTCTGCCCCCTTTGACCACTCGGGAATCTCCCCATAAAAATGCCAGTTACGTTACCATACAATGATTGGAGCTGTCAAGCCACCTGTCGGATTCGAACCGACGACCCCGAGATTACAAGTCACGTGCTCTGGCCGGCTGAGCTAAGGTGGCGTCTTTATGGGATAATCAGGAATAGAAATTACGGGATTTAGAGGCTTTTGTCAACACATCCTCCGATAAGGTGAGAATTTCAGTCTTATGGCCGAATACAGCTATGGTATGCTCAAATTGAGCACATAAACTGCCATCTTGGGTGACGATAGACCATCCATCATCCAGTATTTTAGTTTCAGGCTTACCCAGGCATACTATCGGCTCGATGGTTATCACCATGCCGGGAACGATCGGAATTCCCGCATTACGGCATCCAATATTAAAGACCATAGGTTCCTCATGAAACTCTGTACCAATGCCGTGACCGACAAAATCCTCAAGAACAGTACAACCATATTTCTGAGCGGTCTGGTGGATCGCATATCCAATATCACCCATTCTGCCGCCTGCTTTGGCAGCGGTAATACCGGCCATAGTGGTATTCCAGGCGGCCTTAACAAGCCTGACTCTATCCGGGACCCCTTCCCCTGCAATATAGGTCCAGGCGCCGTCACCATACCAGCCATCAATTATTACCGTTAGGTCAACGCTGACAACATCATTTTTTTGAATACTGTAATCGCTAGGTATTCCATGGGCGGCAACGTTATTCACGGAGGTACATACACTTTTGGGGAAGCCCCGATATCCTTTTAAGGCGGAGGCCGCCTTATTTTCGGCCAGTATCTTTTCTATAAACAGATTAATATCATCCGTGGTTATGCCTGGTTTTATGAAGTTGTCAAGTTCTATGAAAATTTGCTCTATAAGTTTGCACACTTTTCGCTGGTGCAAAATATCTACTGATGTTTTTAAAGAAATATCCTTTTTCATGTTCCGTAGTTGCGTTACTATAATAACAGGCTGGTTTATCAAAGGTCAATCAATTAAAATCAGCCATGATAAAAGGACTTTAGAAGCAAAATACAATATTCCGGCTATTGCGAATCCAAAAATCGATATGACGAATGGATATACCTTCCGAAATCTGCCGGAAATTAGTATTGAAATCAGCAAGATTATGTAGAATACGATCGAAATAATACATACAAGGCTGGAAACTTCAATAATTTGGAGAAGCAAGAATTGAGTTGCATCGAGAAAATTTTGAAAATTTCCAAGAATAAAAAGCATAAAGCACAGAAGGATAATAGAAAATAAGAAGATACAAATATTTGCGACCAGGGAGTTGACCCATAACCTGGATTTTCTATTTTTTATCCCCATATACCAGGTATAGTAACCGTAATCTTTGAAAAAGTCATCGCTGATCTTTAAATTTATAATGGAGTGTGAAACTATTGAAACCCGATATAATAATCCGTACAATTCATGATAGTATGAGCAGGCAGAACCCCCCTAAAAATATACCCTTCGATTATAACAAATCCGAGTTGATAGATGTAATAAAAACGAATAGCCATAAAATGGAAAAAATTCTTCCGGCAGCATCTTTGAAACTTGAAAAACTTGACAAGATTCGGGCAATACTGTTCGATGTGTACGGTACCCTTTTCATTTCAGATTCGGGAGATATTGGAACGGCGCGGGATGCGAAAGATATAACCTGCTTTAATGAAGCCCTCATTGCAGCCAAGTATTCTATTAACAAGATCGATACCGGTAAAAAAATAAAGACACTCTTTACTTCGGAAATTAAACAGGCGCATCAGAAATCGCAGAAAAATAAGATCGAATTTCCCGAAGTCGATATACTGTCAATCTGGAGTACTGTTCTTAACAAGCTTGTAGAGGGTAACTATATTTCAACCTTAAGGGATAGCACTGTTATTGCGAGAGTTGCAGTGGAGTTTGAGACCAGATCCAATCCGGTCTGGCCGATGAATAATGTTCTGGAACTCCTTACTAATCTAAAAAATAGAAATTATATTCTCGGTATCATTTCAAACAGTCAATTTTATACTCCCCTTTTGTTTCCGGCGCTGCTCGAAAAGGAACCGGAAGACCTGGGATTTGCTCAAAATATTCTTATCTGGTCATACCTTGTGGGGCATGCCAAACCTTCTGATCTTCTTTTCAAATCCGCCCTTTCCAGTCTTGAATCCCATTTCCATGTAGAACCAGGTGAGGTATTATATGTCGGCAACGATATGCTTAATGATATACTGCCTGCCCAGAAAAACGGTTTTAAAACCGTGTTGTTTGCGGGAGATGCCAGGTCCTTGAGATTGCGTGACGGTGATAAAAGGTGCAAAAACATTGTGCCGGATGTCATTGTTGATGATCTAATGCAGATAAAAGAATTAATTGAATAAAAAATTCGGGAAGGTGTAAATGAAAAAGTTTCTCATAAACTTAAGTTGTACCTCTCTCTAAATCAAAAAACCGCGGAGAATGAAAGTTTGAACTATTTTTTTAATTTCGAGAAACTATCCTATGTAAAAAAGAAAAGGAACAATGAGTGCATATTGTGTTTGATAATTGGGCAATCAAAGGACGTTCCGGATTTAACCATTTTTCGCAGTACTTCATTTATAATCTCTGTAAATCTCTATCCTTACAATCCCGGACATCTTTTAATATTCCCGAAAAGGCATATTGAAGACATAAGGAATTATACTGAAAAAGAAGAACTGGAGTTGGCTAAATTAATAAAAACATTCCTCGATATATTGGATGATTTACATAATCCCTCAGGTTACAATATCGGTTATAACATGGGACTCGTTGCAGGCGCTTCAATAAATCACCTTCATCTCCATATTATCCCCAGGTACCCTTCGGAAACCGGAATCGCCGATCTTATAGCAGGGAAACGCGTACTGGTTGAAAATCCGTTTGAAACAGCAGAAAAAATAAAACAACGAATTGCTCAATCGCCGCGTTCAATTTTCGAAATCTGATTAATTAAATTCGTAAAAGATTCCAGGTTTGCGGATTGTGTTTGAAGTAATTTCCTTAAACTTACGG
>JBFMGN010000510.1:0-3452 GCA_040752435.1 Spirochaetota bacterium | reverse complement strand
TTGACAGCGGGTAAATCTTTAAGGAATATGAAACGAAAGAAAGGAGGATGATCCACAATGATACAGTATAAAAACCTCGATACATCGCCATCTTTTCGTGCCTTATCATCCATGGAATTAAGGCTGAATCTGAACAAAACATTAAGCCGGGAGAGAATAGAAGCCTGCGAAATAAAAATCGGAGCAGGGCTTACTTTCAATTATGCCTCCTGTCCCGTAGATGATTCGATAATAGCCCTCCTGCAAAAACTCTCGGATGAGCAGCAACTGGTCGAAAAATACAGAGCCATGGTTAACGGTGAAATTATGAATACCAGTGAGAACCGGATGGTACTGCACCACCTTGCCAGAGGGCAACTTCTAAACAACGTGATGTCCGAAGGGAAAAATTTAAGAACCTTTTACAGTGATCAGCAGTCCCGCATACAATCCTTCTGCCATAAGGTTCATGCCGGATCAATAAAAGGTTCCACCGGTAAATCTTTTACCACCGTGGTACAGATTGGGATCGGCGGGTCTGACCTCGGACCCCGCGCCCTTTACCTGGGATTAAAAAACTATGTTGCCTCTGAATACGGGTCCCAAAAGATGAAGGCGTATTTCATCTCAAATGTCGATCCTGACGATCCTAACGAAATAGTATCCGAGGTTGATGTTGAAAGGACCCTCTTTATCCTGGTTTCGAAAAGCGGCACAACCCAGGAAACCCTCACCAACCGGCAATTCGTTCTGGAAAAGATTAAACGCTTGAACATCCCGGGTATGAAGCCGGAAAGACATATGATCGTAGTAACCAGCGAATCCAGCCCCCTCGCCGCATCATCTGATTACCTTGATTCTTTTTATATCGATGATTTTATCGGAGGCCGCTACAGTTCAACCAGCGCGGTGGGAGGAGTCGTCTTAAGCCTGGCCTTCAGCCCGGAAATTTTTAAAAGAATGCTTAACGGTGCCCATGAAGGGGATAAAAACGGATTGGATTTCGAAATTCGAAAAAACGGTGCTCTGATGGATGCTCTTATCGGGATATATGAACGGAATATCTTAAGATATCCTGTAACTGCAATACTTCCCTACAGCCAGGCATTATGCAGATTTCCGGCTCATTTGCAGCAACTTGATATGGAAAGTAACGGGAAAAGTGTTAACCGGTTCGGACAGAAAATCGAATATTCCACCGGGCCGGTAGTCTTTGGTGAACCGGGAACCAACGGCCAGCATTCATTTTATCAATTACTCCATCAAGGGAGCGAGGTTATTCCTCTCCAGTTCATCGGTTTCAAAAAGCCCCAGATAGGATTCGATATTTCCACCGATGGGTCCAGCAGCCAGCAAAAGCTGAATGCAAACCTGGCGGCCCAGATAGTCGCCTTTGCCCTGGGGAAAAAGGATAAAGATCCTAATAAAGATTTCGCCGGCAACCGACCATCCAGCCTTATCCATGGCGACAGGCTTACGCCGGAAGCCCTCGGCGCGCTGCTCTCCCATTTTGAAAACAAGGTGATGTTTCAAGGATTTGCCTGGAATATCAATTCATTTGACCAGGAAGGAGTACAGCTTGGTAAAAGCCTTACGAAACAGATTCTCGCAGGGGTGGATAATGACCCGGTTTTGCTTTCTTACGCCCGCCTGCTTGACGTGAAGTCATAAAACTTAAAAAAAACCCTCAGGGAAAAGGAGGTAAAAACCCTGAGGGAACTATTAAAAGGAGGCTTTGAAAGACGGCTTCCATACCATCCAACATCTAATAAAACATCTCTATTTACAAAAGGTAACACAAATTATTTAAAATTCAACTGAATTTTATATATTTTTTGTATAATATTTTCAAAATCCTGGTATGTTAATTTTTTATCAGAACCGGCTGCCCCGTCGTTTCAAGGACATCGCGCCATAAACTTCCTTCAGGATCTACATAATTCCGCCGTGAAACCGCCATCTCCATGGGGAGATGTACAAAGGTGTTATTTACAAGGCTGATTAGGACCTTTGTCCTGCCCGCCATGGCCGCATGGACGGCATTTGTACCCAGACGGGCACAATAAATGGAGTCGTTTGGATCTGCAGGCGCGCTTCGAATCATATAGCTGGGATCAATATATTTAATATTTATGTCTATCTTCTGCTCTTGAAAATACTCAATTATTTTTTCCCTCAGAAAAATCCCCACATCCTTGAGCATTTTATTCCCAGAAGCATCGGTTTCGTTGTCGGCCTTAAGGAGATCCTGCCCCGCTCCTTCAGCCACCAGAATAACCGCATGTCGGCGCGCTTCAAGCCTTTTCTTAAGAAGGTTCAGCAGACCGTTTTCTCCATACAGATCAAAAGGTATTTCCGGTATAAGACAAAAATTAACATCACTTAATGCAAGGGTTGTATGAGCCGCGATAAATCCCGATTCCCTGCCCATAACCTTAACAAGCCCAATCCCGTTCATAAAACCGCTGGCTTCCACATGCGCCGCGGATACAGCTTCTACGGCCTTTGAAACAGCCGTCTCAAAACCGAAGGATTTCTGGATAAAGCTTAAGTCATTATCAATTGTCTTTGGTACCCCCACTATTGCGATCCTTACGCCTCTTTTTTCAAGCTCATCGGCGATTAAGATAGCCCCTCTCTGGGTTCCGTCTCCCCCTATCGTGAACAGGATATTGAGATTCATCTGCTCGATTGTATCGGCAATATCGCTGATCTTTCCGGCACCGCGGGAAGAACCCAAAATTGTACCGCCTTTTGTATGAATATCGTCGACTGCTTCAGTAGTCAGGTTTATCGGAGGCAGATCATACCCCGGCAAAAGTCCCCGGTAGCCGTTTCGTATGCCTGTTATCCTCTTAATGTTGTACCTGTACCAGAGACAATTCACAATCGCCCTGATAACATTATTTAAACCGGGACAAAGACCGCCGCACGTTACTATGCCCGCATGAACATGGTTCGGGTTGAAATAGATTTTCTCTCTCGGTCCCGCCTTTTCCAGCAGTTCTTCGTACCGGTATTTTTTTCTTAAGTCATTCGGCCGGGCTTCGATATCGTACAGGATATATTCATCATCCTTAACGTAATTAGCTATGGAATCTCCTTGAATTATTGACATTTTTATTGGAGATGTTATCCTCGCCTCCCCTAAAGCTGCGGGCTTAAAATTATACGTGCCAGACATAGCAACCTCTTAATTTCCCATTCTTACGTAAGTAACCGGGATGAATATATTCTAATGAGATTATTTTGCTTACACAAGATAGGCCAAGCTGATGAACGGAGCAAAGTTTACCTGCAAAACATTCTTCAGCCGGCTCCAGGATCACTTCTCTCCCCCCGGCCGCTGTCCCTGTTCCTAAGTTTGCCAGCGTTGGGGAATTTTTGCCTTTTTATACATAAATGTCCCTCTAATCATATCATTCAGCAAACATCTCTTGGAGAACAGATAATACATTCGCTAGTGTTTGTGT
>JBFMGN010000051.1:0-11030 GCA_040752435.1 Spirochaetota bacterium | reverse complement strand
TTTATACTGGTATAACAATTCTTTCACCAGGCCGCCGTATTTAAAGAGCGAGTAGTTATCGACGAATAAAAAATCACGCTGCCTGCAGTTTAGACAGAAATCTTTTTCGGAAATGAGGGGCCGGCTGCACTTTCGGCATCTTTTTCCGGAAAGCCTGGAGAATTTACGCGTACACGTACAGCAGAGAGGTATTCTTTCATCCCCGGTTAAAAGCAATTCTTCTCCACATAGTATACACACTTCGGGAAAGAGGATTTGGGATACGACATGGAGAAATTCTTTAATAACCACCAAAGCATAGAACGGAATATTTAGGTATGCTGCTTTAAAGTAACTCTTTTTTCCACCGTGCAATCAAATTCAGGGCATCAACCGGAGTGACATTATTGATATCAACGGAAGCAATCTCTTTCGCCAGCATTTCATAGGGTGAAAATAATTCCCCCTGATGTATGTATCTTTTGGTCTGACTTTTACTCTCTTGGGAGCTCTCTTTTTTCAGTACCGCGGCTGAAGCAGGCAGTAGTGTCCGTTTAAGGACCTCCTTTGCCCTGCCAATAACTTCACCGGGTAATCCGGCCAGCTCGGCTACATGGATGCCGTAGGAATTGCTTGAAGGACCTTTCTTTACCTTTTTAAGGAAAATGACTTCGTCTCCCTTTTCGAGTACATCCATACTCAGGTTGGTTATTTTAGGGTGTTCTAATTGAGTTAATTCCTGATAATGGGTGGCAAAGAGTGTTTTTGCATGTATTTTATCCAGAATATATTCGGATACTGCCCAGGCAAGGGATAAGCCGTCATTGGTACCGGTTCCTCTTCCGACTTCATCCATGATAATAAGACTTCTTTCCGTCGCCGAACGCAAAATGTTGGCAGTTTCGTTCATCTCTACAAGAAAAGTGGATTCGCCCCGGGCAAGGTTGTCTGAAGCACCGACTCGGCAAAAGATCTTATCGACGATTCCAATTTTGGCTTCCTGGGCCGGCACAAAGGAGCCGGCCTGAGCCATCAGAACTATGAGGGCCGTTTGCCTTAAGAAAGTGGATTTTCCCGCCATGTTCGGACCCGTTAAAAGTATGAAACTGCATGAGTCGGAGTTCACCTGAACCGAATTGGGAATAAACTCCCCCGGTGGGAGATGTGCCTCCACCACCGGATGGCGTCCGTCTATAATTATCACTTCTTTCGAGGTATCCAGTTTTGGCATAGTAAAACCATGAATAGTTGCGGCCTGTGCAAAGGAGGCGTACGAATCCACATCCGAAATGTAATCGGCAGTTTCCAGAAGTTCAGGGACCGCTTTCTTTACCCTGGCACGTATATCGAGAAAGAGCTGTTTTTCCAATTCGATAATTCTCTCAGCGGCATTATTCAGGCTGGTTTCCAGTTCTATCAGCTTATCGGTTGTGTAACGTTCACTCCCTACCAGGGATTGTCTCCGAATAAAATGACCGGGTACAAAGCGGCTATTGGCCTTGGTAACCTCAAGAAAGTGGCCTATGATTTTATTATATCGAATTTTAAGGGAACTTATACCGGTTTTGTCTTTTTCGGATTTTAAATAATCGTTAAGAATCATCTGGCTGTCTTTTTTTAACTTTTTTATAGTGTCCAGTTCCTCCGAGTACCCATTTTTGATTAACCTGCCTTCGGTGATTACAATCGAAGGATCTTCCATTATTGCCCTGTCCAGAAATTCAGCCAATGAATAAACCTCATTTTTCGTTTCTTGAACCTGTCCTGAAAAAAGGGTTTCGCAATGAAAATTTTTTAACAATTCTTCAAGGGCAATTACGTTGAAGATTGTATTTTTAATACCTAAAAGATCTTTGGCATTGGCTTTGTCCATAGCGACTCTGGCAGAAAGCCTCTCAATGTCCAGCATTGAGCCGAGGTTTTCCCGGATAGATGCCAGGAGAATCTGGTTTCGGTAGAGAATGTCCACCTTGTTGAGACGTGCAAGAATCCGATCCAGGTTGTTTAACGGATGAAGAAGCCATTTCCTCAGTTTCCTGGAGCCCATGGAGGTTTTGGTATAATCCAGTACCTCCAGAAGGGTATATCTTTTTCCGCCATCGTACAAATTCCGGACTATTTCCAGATTTTTTTGAGTAGATTCATCGAGACGTAAAAAATCAGCGTCTCCATACAGTCTTATTTCCCTGATATGCGGCAGGAGGGCTTTTGATGTTTCCTCCAGGTATTCAAGGAGAACACCGGTGGATAAAATAGCATTGGTTGCATCTGTAATACCGAAACCTTTCAGATTTGCGACACTAAACTGCTTTTCAAGCTTTTTCCGGCTGTTATCCAGATCGTAGTACCAGTCAGGATAACGATTAATCATCAGTCCCTGCTGTTCATGGATAATATTATTGATGATACTATCCTCCTCTATCAATGATTCCTGGATAAGCATTTCCCTCGGTTTAAGCCGGTTGATTTCTTCCTTCAATCTCTCGGCTCGCTCATCCCAGGCAAAGGAGGTAGCGTAGAATTCACCGGTAGATGAATCAAGGTATGCAAAAGACAATTCGTACTTATACCTTCCAAGAGAGACGAGGTAATTGTTAGCGCTTTTATCCAGGTAGTTTTCATCCACTACCGTACCCGGAGTAATAATTTCGACAATATCCCGATCAACAATCCCCCTGCCCGTTTTCGGCAGGGTAATTTGTTCGCAAATTGCAATTTTTTTTCCGGCGTTTAACAATCTGGCGATATATGAGTGCGCGGCGTGATACGGTATGCCGCACATGGGGATACCGTTTCTTTGGGTCAGGGTAAGATTCAGCAGGGCGCTGGCTTCCCGCGCATCCTGCTGAAACATCTCATAAAAATCACCTAATCTGAAAAAAAGAATAGCATCTTTGGCTTTGTGTTTGATCCTTTGGTACTGTTTCATCATCGGGGTTGTGTCGGACATACGCTTAAACCCTTTTTTAAAGTCTTAAGCTTAAAAACAGAAAACGATTTGCCCTGCTGCCCAGGCTGCCTGCTAAAAGATGATACCCGGAGAGAATCCCCTTTTAATTACCTCCGGTACCGGAAGCTTTATCTTTAAGTCTGTCCAGTACTTTATTGGTGATATCAATATTCGGACTCCACCATATCAGGTCGGGGTCTTTTGACCGGAATACGGCCGAATACCCCTCGCTTTCCGCAATATACTGGATCTCTTTTAGTATTTCCGATAATAAAGTTGAAGATTCAAGGAGGTTTTCTCTTTTTTTCACAAGCTGTGTATACTTAATATTTGTATATTCTTTCAAGTAGTCTTTTTTATTGAAGATTTCATTATCTAGTTTTAAGACCGTAGCATTGTCCCCTTGATTTAAGGCTTCCATTTTTCTGCTCTGGAGCTGCTCAATTTCATCCTGGATCCTGGCTTTTTCCGCTTCATAACTTTTCTGCATCTCTTCCAGTTCCCGCCAGGCACGGGATTCCTTGAAATAATTGGAAACAATGGAGGATAAATCGATGATCCCGATTTTGGTTAATTGCTCCGCATCCACAAAGGTGGCGGCAAACAGGAGTATCAACACATTGAATATTATTTTTTTCATTACTTTCCCTCTTAAAAAAGTGCGGCAGTGAAGGAAACCACAAGATCGAGCCCCAGACTGGCTGGAAGAATCGCGCCTGTCTGCCATTCTATTTTATTGTCTAAGTCGAATTTAAACCGTTTTGTAAGATATAAACCTATGGGTATCCCTGGTATTGTCAGTCTCGCGCCAGCGCCGAACGAAAAATAATAATCGCTCAACCGCATCTGCGAAACTTTTTCCAGCTCAGCCCACATCGCCGTTCCGCTGAAGTAGAAATCCCACCAAATATACTGCTCGAGGATGGGGAATCTCAATTCCACCATACTGTCCCACAAAGCTTCACCATCGTATACACTCTTCCAACCCCGGGCCATGGTCATGCCATCGATATATAACAGCTCCTGCCGGGTAATATCGGTACTCTTATCAAGGTCGCTCCTTCCAAATTGGGGTAAAATTACCGAAAATGAGGTACGGGCTGCAAAAACGGACTTGAAATGCCAGGAATCGCTTACCGGGATATCGAAAATTTTTACATACGCTTCAGCCCGTGAGTCGCTCCGAATGTAGCGCTGGGTGCCAAACAGAAAACCGCCGACAAAGGTGAGCCTTTCGCTAAGATAAAAACCTTTTGATGGGCTGTAAGTGATATCCCGCGTATCCCAGGAATAATTTTGCCACCACTTATTGATGAACTTCCACACACCATAATTTTCACGAATGTTCGAATCGTACGGTCTGAAGGACATTTTGTCATAGGTGATGAACTTAAGGGAGGGGATAAGCCCTGTACCGATTCCAAAACGCCCGACATTGGTAAACCATCGGTAGCCTGTACTTACACCAAGGGAAAAATCGAGGGAGTGGTAGCTCATAAGATAGTCTGCGGGGATGGATTTTCCGCTTTTTATATAATATGCGTAATCGGTTATCACTTCATTTTCGTTCAACTGTTCCTGTGTCGGTATACCTATATACGGCAGACCGGTTGCAGCCTCAACGTAGTGACCGTCGAAAGGATCGGGGACCCGGTTCGGGTCATCTGGTGAGAAGACCGGTAATAGAATATCCTGCTGAATGTCCTGTATCAGTTCATGATTAAGGGAGAAATTTATTCCTCCGGACCAGCGCTTCCCGAATAACCAGTTCTCATTAAAACCAAAATTGAGGTTTTGTTTGGTAGTTGACAGTTCCGTTCCCACGGATAATTCCTGCCCCCGTCCAAGGAAATTTTTGTCCGACCATTTCACGAAACCGAGCATGGGGAAAGAGCCGGCCGCGGCCGAAAAAGTTACACCGAAGTTGATATCTATGGTTTTTCCTTCCTCGACGTTTATTACCAGGTCCATCAAACCGTCGACCGAACCCGGGGGAGTAGTAGGCGCGACGGAAGAAAAGAATTGAAGGTTGTATAAATTCCTTAAACCTTCCAGTACTTTCTCCTTGCTGAAAATATCTCCTACTTCAACTGGCAATTCCCTGTAAAGGACGTAATCTTTGGTTTTCTTATTACCTTTAATTAAAATATTTTCGATGTGAGCCCTCCCCCGCTCAACAATTTTTACGGTATAGTTTATTGTTCTGTTCTGTTCGTCCCGCTGCTCCTCCCTGGAAATTACATTATAGATATAGCCGTCGTTATAATAGAGATCTGTAATTCTCATGAAGTCGGCTTCTAGTTTGGATTTACTTAGGATACTTCCCGGTTTTTGCCTGACAACGGCTGCAAGTTCGTTATTTGAGAAAAGAGTATTCCCTTCGAAAGCCATTCCGCCGTAGGTATACTGCTTCCCCTCTTCAATATAGATTGTCACAATGAGCAAGTTTCGTCCCGCTTGCTCATCTACTTCAAGGTCTTTTCTTACATCCACCACCTTCGTATCGATATATCCCCTGTCATTGTAATAACTTTCAATTTTTTGGATGTCTTCTTCCAGTTTACTCTCCTGAAAAACGCCACTTGAGAAAAGTGACTGTTCCTTAATACTCATCACGCCTCGAAGGGTGCCGGCCGATGCAAAACTGTTACCGGAAAATTGTATTTTTTTAATTTTTGTCTGCTTTCCCTCCTGAATATTGAATTCAATTACGGCAGCATCAGGGGTATCCCCTTTTTCAATATTTCCCTGGACATCAACATCGGGATATCCTTTTTCCAGATAGAGATTTTTAATGGCATCCGCATCCAGTCGGACCTTCGTTTTATTTACCATATCCCCGCGTTTGAGTAATATTACGTCCATAATGTCGCTTTTACTGATATTTTTATTTCCGTTAATTTTAATGTCATCCACAATGGGCCTTTCTGTCACTTCGAATTCAATGATGATTGAATTATACTGATCATCGCCGGGAAGTGCATTCGGAATGAAATGGTCAAAATAATCGAGGGCGTATAATTTGCTTTGAAGATCGAGAAAAAGGGCATCGGAAAATTTCTTTCCGATAAACGGTTTTATAATCCCTTCCAGTTCCAGTTCCTTTACGTTTTTCAGCCCTTTGAAAATGATTTTTACTATTGGTTTATCAATATACCAGTCTGATGAGGTTTGAGCGTAAATCACCGCAATTGATAGCAGCAGCAGGATGGTTGTAAATAGTTTTTGCATAGCATCTCCTTTGCTAAAAAGAAAATCTCCATGATAAAGACAGGCTGGTATTTTTTACGGAGGAGAAGAAGTCTTTCAAATCCGGTATCAAAGTAATATCAACCAGTGCCAGGGGTGTTTTCCATTCCAGGTTTAGTTCGCTGTCAATTTTGAGATCCTCAAATGTTTCGTATTCTGATATGTACATATTCTTAGAACGTAAACGAATCAATCCCTCCAGGAAGAGATCGTTTCCAAAGTACTTTCCCAGGAATAAGGTGGTATTGTCAAGATACTTTCCCAGGGTTGAAGTTGAGGTTTCCGATTGAGAGAGCGCCACTCCTAATATTTTTTCTTTCATAAGACTTGAAAATACCTGGGTCCGCAGGGAAAAAAGATCGAGTTTAAACAGATCCTTCACCTTTTGTTCGAAAGTTTTCAGAATTCCGAATTGTCCAAGGACTACATCCCCTGTCATGACGAGGGCCGAAGAAAGATTAATTTGTGAGCCACCAAGTTCAGTGATGATGTTTTCACCGAGCATGGCAAGAATTTGAACATCAGATAAAGACGGCTCTGATGTAAACCTGGGAGAAAAATGGCTGAAAGGGTTATTATCGGCCACCAGATAGATTATAACATCCTCCCCCTGGGGACTGATTTCCCGGATTTCAGCTTTGGCAGTTAAATTGGGATCGAATTTATCCTGGTTTTCATTAAATGATATCATCCCTTCCTTCAAATAAAAACTTCGACTGAAGTAATATATCTCTCCTCCTTTGATATTTATATTTCCATTAATACTGAACTTCCCTTCACTCCCGTTAATTTTAATATGAACTTTTTCGCCGGTACCTGCAAAGGTCTGAAGAATAGGCACCTGGGCCGAGGGCCAGAGAAATTGCAACTGCCTGCCGCTTACAACCTCAACATCAACAAATAAATTGAGAGTGTCTCCGCCTGTTTCTCCCGAGGGTTCAGCCGTCCGCATGGTGATGGTGCCCGCGCTTGCTTCTATTTCACCTGTAATGTACGCTCCGTTAGCGTCTATTTTTATTCTAAGCCAGCCAGCGGTGTACCCTTCAAAAAATATAGACGGGAACTGATTTTTTATAAATAACTTTTTGGAATGGATCGTATTGATCTTAATATCGATTGAGTTTGGCAGCCAGTGATCCAGCGTAATATCGGCCTGGGCTGCTATTTCACCCTTACCTGCCTGGGTTTCAGCCGGCTGGATTGAGACTGTCTTGTTTCTGAAACTAATTCCGGTGTTTATATAACCGATATTTTCAGAAATGAAAGGCGTACGTGCAATTACACCGGTGGCAGAGAAATCTCCGTTAAAGTCCGGATCGTTTAAGGGGCCGCTTAATGTGACTGCACCCCGGGCGGTACCTTCTTTCATGCTGTAAAAAGGAATAGTCACAACCGACTCAATGGATTTCAGATCAAGCTCAACCTCCTTAAGCTCCGCCTGCAACTGCCCTCCCTCTAATTTCCCTTCGGCCGAGAAAGTCAGGGGAAAAGGTTTCAGCAGATCAATGTGGAAATTCCCATTGGTATTGAAGGTTCCGACTATTTCCGAGTTGGGCCCTCCGCGAAAATTAATCAGCCTATTCACTTTTTTGAATACAAAAATCCAGTTTGGATAGTTTTTTGTTCCGATTTGAATATTCTTAATAGAAACAGAACCGGCGAAATCGTGTTGGCTTAATTCCGGGATAATATTACGTTTGCCTTTAAGATCAGTGCTGCCGGAAATCGACACGTCTGTGTTTAAAGGATCGTTTTGCAGTTTTCCGGCGAATTTCGTGGTAAAGGAGAATGTTCCGGTGGAAAAATCAAAATAACCTGCACAATTGCTTAGTTTGTTGGATAAATAGGTTATCTTTAAGGACGTAAGCTCGAACCGGGTTTCAGTTAATGAGGCTGATGTTTCAAAAGATATGGGGTCGGCGTTAAACTGGCCATCCTCCAGCCTGATTACAGCATCAACATCAGGATCTATAATCGGCCCTCTAACATCAGCGTAACCGGATATTGCACCTGTTATTGGAATTTGGGCAAATCGGTTCAAAGGCGCTTTGTTAAATGAAATACGACTGTTTACTTTGTTTTCGTTAATTTCAAACACGGCTTCATAAGCCTCTCCTTTTTCCCGGTTAAGCATTTGAATCCAGCCTGAACTGTAAAAACTCCGGCTAAGCCCAACTTTAATTTCTCCGTTACCGTTTAGTTTTGATAAATTGTCTTTATAGATAATATTGTAAATAGTACCTTCACCGGGCGATGATAAATGAGCGGATAGAGATACGGTGTTATCTTTATCCGGGATATAGGGTAAATTGGTAAAGGTCGTATTCTTGGCTAAAATTTCCCAATGGTTATTGTCGCGAAAAACCCCGTTTATATTTAACGAAGCTGAAATAGTGCCGGTCGGCAGGGGAAGAGGAAGAACATCCGATACAATTCTGAAAACCATACCATCGGTGGATTGAATGAGGATAGCATCAAGACCGTAATCACCGGTAATAGTAAGACTATCCCCCGGATGATAAAAGCCCTGCAATTTATACGGTATGCCTTTAATACTTAAATTTGAAGCAAATTCAATGCGTCCCGGTTCCGAAAAATCACTTGTCAAAGTACCTTCAACCAGGTAATCCCACCAGGACAGTTCCAGACTTGTTACTTCGACGCTTTGCTGGTTACCGGCTATTCCAAAACTGACATAATTATTTGGATTATCGTTATCGGTAAAGATCATCTTCGGGGAAACAAAAGAAATTTTCTCCATATCGGTGGATAGGAAAATATCCGAGCTGACTCTGAAGCGATCCATGATCACTGCCAAATCTCCCGGTATAGAGTTTTCGTTTATGAACAGACGTACAATTTTTACCAGGGGTACATTGCCCGTCTTCAATGACACCTGCAAAAAAGGTTGAGGTTTAAGTTGGATATTTCCCTCTGCGGTGATGTAATTGTTTTCGATACTGTCCTCAATACCGGCCGCGCAGAAAAAATCAATATTGTTTTTGTATGGAACAAGCATGATAGAGGCATCCGTGATATTTGTTTTACCAATAGAAATGAGTGCGCTTAAAAAACGGAGATTTGTTCCCATCCTTTCAACGGTAAGACGTGTATTGAGTTTTTCACCGGTGATATAGTAGAAATCGGTCAACTCAAGTGTTCCTGAGGGATAAAAATTTTTAAAATCCACATCCCCGCGAAAATCAATAACACCTAGTTTTGAATTGATATTTAAGGCATGAAAATAGACCTTATCCAGGCCGCCCTGAAAATCCCCCTTGACCATCAATCGGGTCGGCACGATCTTATTATCAATAATCAATGCTGCCTGGGAGGAATAATAGATTTTATTGGTTTTAAGAAAATACTCTAAGGTACCGCTGCCCGATATTACCGTATTACTCCATGGCTTAAAAGTTTTTAAAGTCTTACCCAGGGTTATATACGAAGAAGGTATAAAATTTTCCGAGACGAAATTAAATATTAGTTTCTCGCCGTGAAGGTTATATGTAACTTCAATATCAAGCGGCGCTTTGTCCTGGATTTTCCTTATCTGAAAAATTTGATTTTGTATATTTACCTGAAAAGTCAATGCTTTGATTTCAAACATATTTGAAGTGAAATTGTTCAATTTTAACTTAAGATCCGACCATTTCAGGTTTTCATCTATTGAACCGGACACGTTAAAATCCGCCTTTACCAAACTAATGCCATCGATTTTTGTATCCGGTGAAATTCGAGCCCGCCCTTTTAAGCGTACCTTCAGGCTTTCGTTTTTGCTGTAAAGCGAGAAGAAGATTCTCTCTACTTCAAACATCCCGTTGGGAGATCTATACGAAAGGGAGAGATTCCGGCCGGATACAATGATGTCATTTAACCCGGAAAAGGTCCCTCCACCCGGCGAGATTAGTGTTGAAAAGAGTTTCAGCAGATCCCCGTCTTTTTCCTGATCTATGGCGAAATGGGAGGTCGAAAGGCTTAATTCATAAAAAGAGGCTGCGGGATTACCGGCTAATAATTTAAAAATATTGAAATACGCCCTTATTTTTTTTATTTCCAGGAGAGGGGCATTATGGTCGTTGTTATAGATTACCAGGTTTCTTATTTCAATATATCTGAAAATTGACGGGGCGATACTTTTATATGCGATTTTTCGGTTTAAGGTGCTCTCCAGATACTGCACCACCTCCTTCTTTAGTAAACCAATGCGTCGGTCAACTTCTTTTTGCAGGGGCCATACCAACAGGAAAGTTCCCGCCACAAGTGCCAAAAAGATGAAAGCCTGCAATAAATGGATGTGAATAGTTTTTAACTTCAAAACGAACATCTCCCCGGTCCACTATAGGAACTAATTATTATGATTGTATACCCCTGCCTGACCGGATTTCAATGTGTCAAACAAAAATCGATGTATGTATCGTAGATCTACAATCCTTAATCTGATTAAAAGTTACAGGTTGTTATCTTCTCTATTAACAATTCGTACATTCCATATTATCATACATTATAAAATAACAAGGATGCCACCATGCGATCACAATTTTCATCATCCGACCACCCAATTCTTAAAGGTTTTATCGTTTTTGAGGGGCTTGACGGTTCCGGTACTACCACCCAGGTGCGGCTATTATCGGAAAAATTAACTGAAAAGGGTATTCCCGTCTGGACTACCTGTGAACCTACCGATCGTTTTATCGGTAAAAACATACGTAAAGTTCTCCGAGGGGAGGAAAAGATTGAACCTCCGGCCCTGGCTTTGCTTTTTGCGGCGGACAGGTATGACCATATCTATAACCCTTCGGACGGAATTATAACTCATATTGATAAGGCAGAATGGGTATTATGTGATCGA
>JBFMGN010000509.1:0-3454 GCA_040752435.1 Spirochaetota bacterium | reverse complement strand
GGTGTAGTGCTCGTTTACTTGGTCCAGGAATTCCAGAAACGAGGAAAAATGGATTGCATGCATACCAACATTTTTTGCACCCAAAACATTGCTGCCCGAATCGTCTGTGAAAAGACATTCATCGGGCTGCAGATTGAGGTTACGCAGGCAGTATTCATAAATCGGCTTATCCGGTTTTATCAGGCCGAGGTTACATGAAAACACCGGCGAGTCAAAAATATTCAGCCATCTGAAATTTTTTTCGATATAGTCAAGGCAGTCGAGGGTCATGTTCGAAATGATTGATATTTTTTCCGTACCGGCCCTTTTATCGCGAATGAATGAAATCATTTCATCATTAATCCGAGTCCAGCTTAGCACGTCTTCTCGAATAAGTTTATCTATTATTTCGACTTTTGGAGTGATACTGTGGACGGCCATTATTTCTCTCCAGTACTCGTAAGAGGTTATTCGGCCAAGATCGAGTCGGCCGCGGAGTGAAAAATAGGTATCCTTGAAAGTATCTACCGGCAGGTTTAAAAGCCGGCTCATCGTCGCTACCCGGTCGGGAGCCTGAGGCTGGCTTATAACTCCGCCGAAATCGAGAATTAATCCTTTAATTTTTCGTCTCATAGTGTAATTCCTGCTATTCTAAGGGGTTTCCGGCAGACCGGTTTTCCGCCCTTTCTTTTAAGAGACAGAGGCTGCTGGCAGCCAGGGCATCCATTTTGCGAAGTCTTCGGCTTAATTCCCGGGCAAGATTCATTATAAGCAAGGTAAATGTTTTTAAATTTTTTGTTTCAATTTTATAAAGATCCATGTTAGAGAGAGTAACCACCTCCGTAGTTTTGATGGCCCTAACGGTCGCCGCGCAACTTTGAATATCAATAAACTCCATTTCGCCGAAAGTATCGCCTTCGTGCAGCAGTGCGATTCGTTCAAAGGAGGCTGTTTCGCCTCTGGATTTACCTTGCTTTAATATCTCCACCGCGCCCTTAACGATAAAGTATACTTTATTGTTCAATTCCTTTTCTTTTAGAATGATATCGCCGCGGCTGTACCTTTCGGAATTTAAAAGTGGTACAATAATTTCCAGATCCGTATCGGTTAGACCCCCAAAAAGAGGATATTTTTTTAAAAAGCTTTTCTCTATCATATGTTAGATCCATTCATTATGAGTGTAACAAACCACTTATTTCAAGCCGTTGTTGCTATTTTTTTAAGCTCCGTTTGGAGAATGGCAAACAACTTACATTATTTTGCTATAAAGGGTATGATGGATTGTTAAAATAGTCTTTGGATAAGGAGAGTGACTAAGATGAAATACAGGCAGTTGGGGAAAACCGGTTTTAAAGTTTCTGAAATTTCTCTCGGAACCTGGCAGGTCGGCGGCAGATGGGGCAGCGCTTTTAACGATCATAATGCGGAAAAGATACTTAATCTAGCCATCGACCGCGGCATTAATTTTATTGATACGGCGGATGTTTACAGTGCTGGCGCAAGTGAAGCAGCCGTAGCCCGGGTGGTGAGATCAAGGAAAGAAAAAGTCTATATGGCTACAAAATGCGGAAGGAAGATATCCCCCCATATTTCTAAAGGTTACACACCGGAAGTGCTTAAGAAGTATGTCGAGGATAGTTTAAGGAATATGAAACTTGACACCCTGGATCTTATCCAGCTCCATTGCCCGCCGGCCGAGGTTTACTATAGACCTGAAATTTTTGAGCTTTTCGATAAGCTTAAAACCGAGGGCAAGATACTTAACCTTGGGGTAAGTGTGGAAAAGATCGAGGAAGCCTTGAAAGCGATTGAATACCCCAATGTGACCACCATCCAGATAATTTTCAACATGTTCAGGCACAGACCCAGGCATCTTTTTTTTGAGCAGGCGAAGAAAAAAAATATCGGGGTTATCGCCCGTGTTCCCCTGGCAAGCGGGCTTTTAAGCGGCAAGATAACCAGCGAAACAACCTTCGAAAAAGAAGACCACAGGACATTTAACCGGAACGGCTTTGCTTTTGATAAAGGTGAAACTTTTTCAGGCGTAGATTTTGAGATCGGCCTGAAAGCGGTTGATGAGCTGAAAAAGCTTTTCCCTATCAAAGATACCCTGGCCCAATGGGCCCTTCGGTGGATACTCATGTTCCCCGAAGTGAGTTGCGTCATACCCGGAGCTTCGCGGCCTGACCAGGTTGAGTTCAACGTTAAGTCTTCCCAGCTTCCCAAGCTTTCCAGAAAACAGATGAAAGTGGTTAACCGGATCTATGAAACCTATATCAGCCGATACGTAGACCAATTGTGGTAACCGAATTGACTTTTGCGGTTCTAAAGGGTATGTTCAAAGAGGTAGAATGATTGCAGAAGGGTAAAGCTTTTTAAGGAAAGGCGGTAGGGGCAGCGAAATGAGTAACGGAATGTCTCCGAAAACAATACGGATAAAGAAAGATTCTGAACAGGAAATAGTGTTTCGCTACAGGCGGGAAGACCGTCTATCCAGGTTTTCAGCGCCGCGAAATATAGGGAAAAAGAAGGTCTTTTTTCTTAAGAATAAGAAAAATCGCCCTTTCCTCCTGCTGATTTTTAACCTTATTTTACTTATTTTCCTTGTCTATAAGTATAAAGGTACAGTCTCCGAATCATACCGTGGTACTCTTTCCGGGTATTCCCTCTTTTTCAGAGTGTATCCGTTAAAAGGTGAACTTGCCATATCACTTTCTGTGAAATTAACCGGAAACGACGCAAAGAATAGTGAAACCTTAAACAGTAACAGATTAATTTATGCCAGTTGCTTTCTGGCGGATAATCCGGAAAAGGGAATTATCCTCTCGGGCAGCCTGCCTGAAAAAAGAGGGGAGGAGAAGATCTTAAGAGATACACTTCAATATGCGCCGGTTTATCGCACAGCCAAGGTAACTGTTAGACTTGTTGTTACAATTGGAGACATGGAAACAACCCTGACGAGATCCGTTAATACACGTTAACCTATTCTGATCGTTTCGACATCAGATCTTCTATCAGCTTGATATTTTCCCGAGCCTGTTTTTTATTTTCGGGCACATTACTCTGTTTTTCAAAAAGTTTGTACAAGTCAAGGGAATCTTCATACCGGCCCTGTTGGAAGTATACCCGTGCCAGCAGGCTCATGGCTTGCAGGTTATTTTTTTCTACGCTTAAGATAGTTTTAAGGAGGGGTTCCGCTTCTTCGGGAATATTATATTCGATGGCGTATATAACTGCCAAACCCAGCAACGCATCCACATACTTGGGCTCCAGAAAGAGCGCTCTTTTATAGTATTTTTCAGCCAAAGAGAAATAGTTCATTTTTTCGGTTTCGTCAATCAATGATTTGGCCTTTCTGGCTGAACAGCCGCCTGCCAGGTAAAAAAGAATCTGGTTTTCCGGGTATATTTCGATGGCTTTCGTCAGACTATCCAGGGCTTCGCCATACATCTGCTTATCCATATAGCTTAAGGCC
>JBFMGN010000508.1:0-3457 GCA_040752435.1 Spirochaetota bacterium | reverse complement strand
AGATAGCGTTAATGCTGCTCGAAATTTCAACCACAGCATGGGAGGTAGAAGTATTCTTTTCATTTAACAGGGAATACATCTCTTTCACGGAATCGATATTCTTTTTAACCTCCAAAACCGAGGAGAAACTTTGCTCGACTGCACCCATAAGATCAGTCGATATTTTTTTATTATCCAGAGAGGAGGATTTTATACTCTTCAGAATGTTTTGAATTTCATCCAGGAAAAGATTCAGCCAATACGCTGCATCCCCGATTTCATCCTTTTTCGGTATACGGAGACGCCTGGTCAGATCCCCCTCACCCTGGGCCAGGTCTTCCATTAGTTCTCTTAAGTTCCTAACCGGCTTTATGACAACCCGCCGGAGGGCAATCAGGAGGCTTAAGAGAATCATGATCCATGCACTTAAGACAAGACCAACTACCAGGCCAAGAAAGCGCCAACTTGCCTTCTCCAACTCCTTTGCGGAAAGAAGGAGGGATACGGCTGCGAGAGTATCGTTTTGCTTAAAACCGGTATGACACACCAGGCAGGATTCCTGGGCTTTCAACGGTGTCGTCACTCGTAAAACCGGAGTGTTGTCGGTATACTGCTCAAAGTTGATAATGGGCAATCCTGTTTTAAGGACCTCTTTTTCAATCGTGTCTGGGGTTTTGGCAGTATTGGGACGAAGAGAGTCGTTGGCAATAAACCGAAAATCAGTAACGCCGGCAAAACGCCGCAGATCCTCTTCCAGCGGGCTTACATTGTACACCCCGCCATTCATGGCGAAGCCGACCGAATGTATCAGAAAATCCGAAAGCTCCCGTGCACGTTCCCGCAACAGGTGTCTTTCCCGGATACGCTCGGTCTGATACAGGGCAACGACAAAGCCCAGGCCGATTACCAGGAGGATTGTTAAAATAGTTACGACTAATTTTACGGCAATTTTTTTCATGCTCGTTACCTTATTTAGTGATCTATTAATTTATGACTAATTTTATTGTAAAACAATCCCCCAGGAATTTCCAATTCTTTTTTAAGCAGCCTCACAACAGCAGGAAAAAACTACTTTCCCTGTCGTCGACACAAGTATTGGCAACAAAGAAAAAATTGACAAAATATCACATATATATTACGATAATAAAAATTATGTAATATATCGATGAAAGAAGGTGATCTTGTTATCGGTCTTATGGCGGCTTTCGGAAAAGATGAATATTCTGTAGAACAGCTTCTCTGCCTGACTGCTCCCTTTGGCGTCTCCGCTTTATCGGTGAGAACGAACCTTTCCCGCCTGCTGAAAAGGGAAGTTTTAGTGTCCAGAAGGGAAGGGAGGGCGGCTTTTTATAGTTTTGGAAATAAATGGAAAAATCACTGCTGTCCAGTCTTTCTGTAAAAAAACAATGATAAGTCATTGTAATTCCTCGAAAAAATTAATAAAGTTCATTGACAATTGAATAATTAATTTTGTCAGATGGAGTTACCACATTGCTTATCAAGCGAATATCTTAACACAAATCCTGAAAGAGATAAACAGGCATGAATTCAAAAAACAAGTCTCGAAATATTCCGGGGATCATAAAACACACAAGCTGAGCTGTTTCAACCTGCTCACAGTAATGATGTATACCCATTTGAAAGCAAATATAACGTTGCGTAGGATCGTAACCGGATTGGGTTTAATGCTGTCAAGCTTTTACCACCTCAACCTTAAAAGTATCAAACGCTCCACATTATCGGACGCGTTGAAACAACGGGACAGCCAGATTTACGAAGAGTACTATTATAGTCTTCTCAAGAATCTGAACCGAGAACAGAGAAGGAAGTTCGGTAACAAGATCAACATCATCGATTCATCGACCATAAGCCTGTGTGTGGAAAAGTTCAATTGGGTGAAGTACAAATCGACCAAAGGGGGGATCAAACTGCATACGATGATAGATGGCGATACGCGGATACCGGAGCAGGTCATCATCACGGACGCCAAGGTACATGATATAAACGGGGTGAAGAAAAAAATAAAACATCGCCAAAGTGAAATTTATGTCTACGACCGCGGGTATGCGTGTTATGAGTATCTTTATGATATTGAATTACAAGGAGCGTTCTTCATTACTCGTCTGAAATCCAACTGGAAAACGAAGGTGCTTACATCGAAAGTATGTGAAGGAACGAGTGGACTGTTTGATGAGGTCATAGAAGTGGACGGTCCTAAACACGCTGAATATCCTACATTATTACAGGTTGTTACGTTTTATCACGAGGAATCGGATAAAATATTGAAGTTTCTGACGAACAATTTCAAGCTGACTGCCGAGTGTATCGCTGAAATATATAAGTACCGCTGGCAAATTGAGCTTTTTTTCAAATGGATAAAGCAACACTTGAAGATCACCTCCTTTTTATCCACATCGAAGAATGGGGTGAAAACCCAGATATGGTGCGCGTTGATAACGTATTTGTTATTGAACATCATTAAAAACAGATTGATAAAAAGTGTGGATTTATTCGAGATTTACAGACGCCTTGCATTGGCCGTTGATAAAAGAATCGGTATTTATGAGCTCATAGCAAATAAAATAGAATCTACAATTACCACAGAAAATGTTTGCGATTCTGGTCAAATGGAATTACATTTTGCATAAAGACCGGACAGCAGTGGAAAATATATAATAGACTTATCTTCTACATTAAGCAAAAGCATAAAGGATATAAAAGAAATAAGAAACATATGCCGACCGTTACGGAAAGTTCCGTCTTGAACGCATTATGGAGGTAGGCAAACACTTCCTCACTTGCGGAGATTATTTACGGGGTGTAGCGAGAATATGATGTACCAATCCGGAATGCAGACATGACTATTTTCGGCCGTTTTCGTGTAAAGGATTTTATCTGTGCCCGTCCTGCAGCCAAAAACGTACTCTTCTGTTCGCCGAACATTTGACTGAAGAGGTATTACTTCAATTACCTCACCGGCAATTTGTCTTTACCTTTCCGAAGGCTTTGCGGGTGTTTTTTCGGTATGATCGCAATTTGTTTGCCGATATTTCCCGGCTGATTTTCTCGATGGTCCAAGAGTTCTATCATGAAGTAGCGGGGACCCCAATTCAAACCGGAATGGTCATTGCGCATCAAACCTTCGGCGACATGATGCGTTTTAATCCCCATTACCACGCGATCATTTTGGAAGGCGGGTTCGACGATAAAGGGGCCTTTTTTTTATATTCCTTTTGCCGGATTACAGAAGATGACCGAATATTTTCGGAGAAAAGTCATCTGGCTGTTTGTGGAGAAAGAGCTCATGAACGAAGAGTTTGCTCGAAATCTGCTCTCCTGGAAACATTCGGGATTCAGCCTAGATAACAGCGTCCGTATACTGGACAGAAAATCGCGGGAAAGTATCGGCCAGTATATGGCCCGACCGCCGCTTTCATTGAAGAAAATAACCTATGAGCCGTTTAAAGGGAGGGTGCTG
>JBFMGN010000507.1:0-3468 GCA_040752435.1 Spirochaetota bacterium | reverse complement strand
TTGGTTGTTTATATTATATCGGCGCGTGATGCTCGAGAAAGACTGACTCTATTTGATTCCGTCCATCGCCTTATCTATAGGCTAACGCCTATAGATAAGGCGATACTACCCTATATTTCGCCCTAACTTCTCGCCCTCGAAGGGGGCGACAATCGGCCAAAGGCCGTACCATGCGGAACGAAGAACTACGAGCGTAAGCTCGTAGTTCTTCATTACATAAATTTCATTTTAATACTGGCAGCTATAATCATCGACGGTATTGCCCTTTCCGCGATTCTTTTCAGGATATCGTCCTACGGTTTCACACCGAACAAAACCGCCGCACTTGGTGAGAATATCGTCCTTCTCGTCAATCTGACCGGCCTGGCATTCCTGTATGGAAAATTTCTTCTGAAGAAGACCATTTTCAAACGCCTGATCACCTGGCAGACTGCTTACCTCCCCGTATATGCAGGCTGGGCCGCTTTCGTAGCCTTTCTGTTCCCGGTTATTTTCAGCTTCAGGTAGGATAACTGGCTACACAAAAAAATAATTCCAACCATTTAAACAACTCAAGCGTATAATATATAAGAACATGCGTAGAGAAATTGATAAGTTTTCTTACTTTGCAATCGGCTTTAAAAAGGAACCGGCCGATGCCGTTACTCTTAAAAAAGGAATCACTTTTTTTACGAATATGCAAAAGTACCTTTTATTTTCGGGGATAATCGGGATGATGATCGGTATTATTGCAATACTTGCCATAACTGAAGACCCCTCTAAGGTCGGAAAGGGTTTGTCCGTGGCTTCGCTAACTATTCTTTATGCTCTAGTTTTAAGCATCGCTATCGCAATCCCTTTTAAATTAGGACTTGAAAAGAAACTGGCTGAACTCGGATAATAAGCATGATACCGGGAGCCTGCCGAATCATGAATATAGAAGTGATTCGTATAATGTGCAGGTACCGGTATCTGCAATTTCTTTGATAATATCTGCCGCCGCAGGACGGATGCCCTCCAATTTAAGTAGTTCGTCTTTGAACAGAGGCAACGGCTGTTTCAACCGCGAGATGCAGTAGGCGGCATAGCCGTAGGGGGAACTTCTTCCCTTTAACCGCAGGAGATAATCCAGATGTTCCAGAATAACGATAATTCGATCTTCCTGGGAAAGGACATCCCGGTACAGAAAAGGCGGCATCCTGACCGGTATCTTGTATTTTTCGGTGATCTTAGCGAAAAGCCGATTAATACGCGTGTAATATTCGGGGACTGCTGCGCCCCATTGGCTGCCCCGGTAAATCCTGCTGTATTCCTGCCGCAAAAGAGGAAACTCCATTTCCACGGATTTGAAAAAATATTCTTTCTGCCTGCCGTCCTTTAGGGTCATTCCCCCGAAAATGATAAAATCAACTCCCGCTTTTGCGGCAGCAACAACTGTTTCTTCCATCACACTTTCCATATCGGTTATGAACGGAACTACCGGCATAAGAAACATGCCGCAGGCTAAGCCTTCCTTCTTGAAAAAAGAAATTGCCTTAAGCCTTTCCATGGGAGGCGGTACACCGGGCTCCACGAGAGCGCTTATCTTTCCATCCAATGAGGAAAAGCTGAAGCTGACAACCGCCCGGGTTTTTTGATTTATCAGCTTAAGAATATCTATGTCTCTGGAAACTAAAATAGATTTAGTTAAGACATGAACCGGAAAATCATACTGTAAAAAAAGCTCAAGCACTTTCCGTGAAAGTTGATACTTCTTTTCTAGCGGCTGGTAGCTGTCTCCTACCCCTCCGCCTAAAACCATGTAACTCTGTTGTAAGGGCACTCTCTTCCTTTTCGGGTCGAGCTCTCGAGTAAGGACCTCAAGGGCATTGACCTTAACCTCAACATCCCGGCCAAATTCTCCATCAACGTAATAGCCTTCCGCCCTGCCGTCACAATACACACAGTTATGACTGCAGCCCCTGTAAAGGTTCATACCGTAGTGTGAAACAAACCAGGAGTCGATCTTTTTATGCTTACGGAGGATTGATTTTGCATTGATTTCAGTTATAGCCATCACTCGGATTATACTACGTTACAATTACTTTGTTGAACCGCCCGGTTACTGGCGTAATTTATGACTTGTAACCCCTTCCGTCTGAAGCGGTAATGGACTTAAGATAATAGTATTTGCAAAAATCTTTCACATTGACGAAAGACAATCCCATGTTTCAAACACTGTAAACACATTCTCAGGTTTTGCACCGGGTCCGAACTCACATTGGGCAATCACTCCACCCCGGGAGAATAGTAATTCCTTCAACTCCTTTACTGCCCATTGTATATCTTCTTTCGTTCCATTTACTAAAAGATGCTGCCGATCGATCTCTCCCCAAAACGTAATCTTCCCGGAAAAAGATTTCAGATTTTTCAGGCCTATGCAAAAAACCTGAGAATTAAGTGCATCTACACCTATTTCGATAAGATCAGGGACGATATCAAGTATGTTTCCATCTGAATGCATAAAAAGTTTTTTCCCTTTCGCGTGGGCTATTTCTACATACTCTTTATATAAAGGCTTAAACATTTCCCTCCAAACCGATGGAGATATGAGCAGGGCTTTTTGCGACCCCCAGTCATCCATAATGGCGAGACCGTCTACTTCGGTACGTGTCCATACCTCCATTTCCTGTATATAAAAGGCATGCACTTTTCTTATCAGCTCTTTTAATCCGTCCGGTTGTTCGAAAATATCATAGTAGAGATTAATGGATGTTCTAAGAAACTGCAGTCTTTCAAAAGGCCGCGCCACTGTATCGGACAGGATGAACTTGTCTCGGTTGGATTGACAGAATTTATTTACACTCTCTATATCTAAAGTCAGCCTTTCTAATGGAACTCGAAGATCCTTTACATCTTCCCACCTTTTGAGAAGGGGATACTTCACTTCACCGATAATGCCATCCTGAATGTTCACAAACTCGCATCCCCATTCATCCAGATATGTACCGCTTCTATGGGGGTTTCCTTCGATGTGCGGTTTCTCACCATATGCAGGTGATGGTATTACAATATCGTCGGGGAAACATTTTCTAATTTGCCGTACCTGTTCCGGATAGTGATATTCGGCCCAAGGGAGAAGCCAAAGTTGACGGGGAATGCGACCTTTAAGGTTAAATTCAAGGCTATCGTATACCAGAGAACGGGAATCTAACGCAACACTCTTAAGATTTTGCATTTAGAACTTCACAATAATCACTCTAAATAGAATTAACAATCCCCAACGCAAATTTTTTTACGATCGACTAAAATCTTATTTTTTTATTGACAAACGGGGCAACCTCATTTATCATATTAATGGGAACGGTTTTATAGAAATAATATATGTCTATAACTATTATAGAATTAGCTAAAATGGTAGGGGTTTCAAAAAGTACGGTGTCCCGGGCGTTAAATGGTGATCCCCGTGTTAAAGAAGCTACTCAGAAAAAGATAAAAGAGATCGCTTTA
>JBFMGN010000506.1:0-3471 GCA_040752435.1 Spirochaetota bacterium | reverse complement strand
GGTTATCCTTGATAATATTATGCCGAAGCTATCCGGCTGGGAAGTAACTCGGATTATCAAGAATCATGAGGAATATAAAGATATCCCTGTAATAATGTTTTCAGCCATGGATGACGTCAAAGATAAGGTTGAGGGCTTTGAACTCGGTGTGGAAGATTACATCACCAAACCCTTTAATTTCTCCGAAGTGCTCGCAAGAATACGTGCGGTTTTGCGAAGCAGAGAGCTGGCAAGACAGGTTTTACAAAAAGAAAGACGTATCGCCCTGGTTGAATCTTTGAATAAATCTCTTCTCTATTTTACCGAGCACGTAAAGCAGCCGGTCGTTGATTTATTAAACAATGCAAAAAAAATTGATCCATCAAATGCAAAGAACATCCGCCGTTTTGTAGACCTTGTTTCAAGGGAATGTGAAGCTGTTCTGGCTACCATAAGCGGCCTGGAAGAAGAAATAAAGGAACTCCGGGCAGAAAATAATGAGGAACAGCAGAGCGAACTGATTCTTCAGGATCTTGACGAGAAATTCCAGAAACACTTTAAAAATTGGAAAGAACGGGCAAAGAATTTAAAAGAGGTATCAGGATGATCTCTGAACAAAAGAAAGAAGTTTTAAAACTTTTCACGGAAGGTAGAAAATGTTATAAACTGATGGATTTTATTGCCGCGAAAAAGTATTTTGAACAGGCATTAAAGATCGATCCTGAGGATGGGCCTTCAAAAGTCTATTTTTCAAGATGTGAACACTACATTGAAAATCCGCCGCCGGAAGACTGGGACGGCGTTTTTGTAATGCAGACTAAGTAGTTCAAGTCCGGAACTTGAGACGATTTTAGGTTTAATATTATTCAAAAAAACAGGAAAAGTATGCCGAAAAATTCCGATATTAAGGGAATTGAAAAGGTTTGTACTACCCTTGGTAAAGAAACGGCTTTTAAAGGGTCTATGAAATTCGTAAAATCGTTGAAAATCGACGGTGAATTCGAGGGTGAAATAGAATCAAAGGGTTTTTTATACGTGGAAGAAGGCGCCAGAGTGCGTGCAAATATAAAAGTGGGTTCGATTGTCATCGGGGGAATTATTCACGGGAATATCGAAGCCGCGGAAAAACTCGAGATGTTATCAACGGGGCAGGTCTTTGGGAATGTTAAGACGGCAAAACTGCGGATAGCCGACGGTGTGGTATTTGAAGGAAAATGCGAGATGATAAAGGATCCGAAAAACGTGAATATCTTCTCCGCGCCTGTAGAAAAAATAAAAAATAGTGTGGAAAGTATCTGATACATCTGCTATAATATAATTAAGCTACTTTTTTTCTGCAATTAAAACCAGCAGTACTAATCAATTGTGAAGTGAATGTATCAGAACTTAAGTCGAAAAAGTATGCATAAGCTCGAAGGTACCGCATTTTTGGTTCCGGAACCGATGCTTGAAGTTGCGTTGGAAGAAAGTGCAGGTGCATCTTTAACCTGGGATATTCAGGTAGAAGAGTTAAGGATACTAATTGCGTTATACGGCGAAAACGGCACAGAGGCAGCCGATGCATTCGGGAAAGTGCGGAAAAAATTCGGTTTTTTCCACATTAGGGAGGGGCGGCTGGATGCAGGCAAACAGCTTTTTCTGGCTTTAAGAAAAACAGGAAAAACCTTTACCTGCGCGGAATCCTTAACGGGGGGATATGTAAGTAAGCTTTTAACCGATATCCCTGGAAGTTCAGACGTTTTCTGGGGCGGTTTTGTTACTTATTCGAATGGAGCGAAGATAAGATTGCTTAAGGTTAGACCTGAATTAATTAACACCCATGGGGCTGTTTCCCGTGAGGTTGTTATCGCAATGGCGGAGGGCGCTTTGCAGCAATCGGAGGCCGATATTGCCTTAAGTATTTCCGGGCTCTCCGGCCCAGGGGGCGGATCTCTGGAAAAACCTGTTGGAACAGTCTGGATGGCCGTAATGACCAGGGACCAGAACCTGTATGTGAAGAATTTCTTTTTTCAGGGATCCAGGGACAGAGTACGAAAGAGCGTCGCTGCCTCCGGGATGCTGATTACCGAGGCATTGTTACTGCACAGGGAATGGCTTGACAGTATGAAGATATGGCAATATAGTTAATTCAGCAATCTCATGCAATTTCCTGTTCATCAATCAATGAACAACATTAACTTTATATCTAAACCAGCGACCATGACAAGAAAAATCTAAGTTTTATTGGAGAATCTAATGGCTATTATTCGAAAAAAGCGCAGTGCAACAAAAAATACACAAGAGGCGGCCGAAGTGCACGGATGTACGAGTGTCGGGCGAGACAAGGCTGTCGGAAGCCCGACCGAAGTACAGCCTGAAATTAAACAAACTGAATTCGAGATGGAGGAAACTGCCAAACTGCGCCGCGATGAACTTGTCGCCTCAGAAAGTAACATGGAACCCGTTGAAAAAGGAGAGGTTGAGGAACAAAATAACGGCCTTCTTACAAAGCGAAAGGCACGCAAGAAAAAGATTAATATAGAAACCGTAAAAGAGTCCACGTTGGATAATAGACAAAATAGAATGCTCTTCCCTTCAGAATTGGAGAAAGACGCATTCATCGATAGAAATGAGACTGATTTAATTTCCCGCACCGGGGTTGAGGCTGATTATCCGACCGAGCCAGGGCTGCCGGAGGAGATGAAGGCAGATCTATTAGAGGAAGGCGTTAAGACAGCGGATGAACTGGCTGCCTTCCCTGATGCGGCTGAAGTCCAATCAGGCATGAATGAAAACGCCGAAAGTGAAACGGTTCCAGAAATCGAATCTGAAACAGACGAAGCTATAGAAACCACGATAAAACGAACAGTCTCGGCCAGAACATTCAGGGTGGAAAAATCAACCCGGCTTGAGAAACTCAGTATAAATGAACTGACTCGCATGAATTTGCCTGAACTCAGAGAACAGGCTCATCAGATCGGAAAAAGCCAGGAGGATCTCATATCTTTAAAAAAGCAGGAACTGATCTTTAATATTTTAAAAGCCCATACGTCGAAGGGCGGCATAATTCATGCGTATGGATCTCTTGAAATTTTACCTGATGGATATGGTTTTTTGCGATCTCCGCAAAACAGCTATCTTCCAGGTTCAGATGATATTTATATTTCCCCTTCCCAGATTCGCCTCTTCAATTTAAGAACCGGTGATACCGTGGCCGGACAGATCAGGCCCCCGAAGGAGGGAGAACGATTCTTTGCCATGCTCAGGGTGGAAAGCGTCAACTTTGATAACCCTTCGATCGCTCAATCAAGAATTCCTTTTGATAATTTGACACCTCTTTACCCCATGCTACGGATTAACATGGAGACTTCAAATGGGGATCCATCCACCAGAATAATAAATCTATTCTGTCCAATCGGAAAAGGCCAGCGTGGTTTGATAGTGAGCCCCCCGCGGACCGGAAAAACCATACTATTACAGAAAGTTGCAAACTCAATAACCCAGAACCATCCA
>JBFMGN010000505.1:0-3476 GCA_040752435.1 Spirochaetota bacterium | reverse complement strand
CTACAGTAGAAACACTTCCGTCGGCATGTTTTATTTCAATGGTGCGGTAACTTGAGTTCAAATTCAACCCACCAGCCAGGGATATGGCCTCACCTAAACGTGTGAAGGAATTTGCAATGATAATCCCCGGTTTTTTTACGCCGCCATTAATAAACACTTCAAAGTGGCCTGGAGAAATGAGTGTGTAATCAACAAAATGGGCAGACATGGTTTTTCGGATTTTATCAACGATAAATTTTTTTAATTCGTTAAAGGTCAGATTTTTTACGTTTATTTCGCCTATTTGGGGTACTTGCAAGATGTATGTGCTTGCAAGTATCAACTCAGTTTTTACTATGTTTATTTCAGGCTTGGTCGTATAGGTAGGAATATACATTGTAATTTCATAAATATCACCTGGTGTTAGTATATACTCGTTCGTGTTGATAAAACCCTGAAGTATTTTAGTATCATCTTTTGGAATTATTTCCAATGGCAAGGGTATACCAAAAAATAATTCTTTATCTTTTTTTTCCGAATCCGACAATTTACCGGTACTGCTATCATTGATTTCCACTTGCGGCTGATTGCTGTCATTTGAGGCTGAAACTTTACTATTTTCTCCGTATAAACTGTTTAGTATTAAAACAATAAAGAAAATGAAAATAGAACTGTATTTAAGTGCCTTTCTATACATTGGATCTACTTTACAAAAAAAATCGAAAACAAAATAAACGCAGTGAAAAAAGTGGTGCACATACAAATATAAATAATGATGAAGATCTTCTTTTTCATAGCATATGCTCCTTTGAGGGCTTTGTATTATACATAAAGGTAGTCCCCTTCGAGGGCGAGAAATTAGAGCAAGCATATCGGGTAGCCCCCTATGTTTCTAAATCATTCTTATCCCAAGATCATTGGTAGTCTCCGGCTTCGCGATTGGAACAGTGTAATCTGAATACCCTAATACTGAGATCTTTAGATTTATTGAGCCTTTCTCGCAAACAGCATTTAAGTCCCCTTATATACCTCCCTTGCAATGCAATTGGCTTTGAGCTGTTTTTAAATTAAACTTTAAGCCAATTGTCTTTAGGCTATATTATAGTACAGCCATTTGATAATTGTAAGAGGTGAGTGAAACATATAGAAAAAACTATAATGACGAGAATTCGAGCTTTGCTCGCAGCGAATATAAAAGCCGCACGTAAAAAATTAGGCTATTCTCAGATGAAACTCGCCGAGTTCTGCCATGTTTCCACCAGCTTCATAGGAGAAATTGAAATCGGAAGGAAGTATCCTTCGGCGGAAACGCTCCAGAAGCTGGCCGATGCTTTAGGGCTCAAACCGTACGAGCTCTTTTACGAACAGGTAAATTGGGAAGTTCATGATAAGCGGGAGTCCATTCTCAGCCTGTACGAGGAACTCAAGGAAAAGATCAATCTGGACCTTGAAAATACCGTCAAGAAGCATCTGAAGTAATGCTCAGGCTTATGCTATGCATCGAATCCTATGACTGTTCTTCGCGGTACACGCGCTTGATCACAGGCTCGCGACAGGCGGCCTAGTGTATTCTAATAAAATCCCACAGATAAACAGGTATCAAAAAGAGCGATTGATCTTTGTTATAGAAAAAGGTATCCCTCGTAATGATTATCTTGGTCACCGCATCCGGATATTCGCTGGAAAAGTTTTTAAAACTAACAGACTGAGTTTTCGGCGGTTTACCGGTAAACTTAACTTCAATGGGCAGCAATGTTTGTTCACCTTTAACAATAAAATCTATTTCAGCCTTGGATATAGTCCTATAGTAGTACACCCTATCCGTGCCCCATTTGGAAATGAGTGAACGGCAGACATAATTTTCAATTACGGCAGCATTGATAAGTTCGAAAATATTTTGATCAGGCTCGTTTAGTGTGTATTTCTTTATCCCCACATCACTCATGTAAACCTTCGGCATTTTGGAAATTTCTTTCCGTACATTCGTAAAAAAAGGATGAAGGAAATGGAATACATATGTACCTTCTAGAATTGATAAGTACTTCGTAACGGTTTCGTGATTGATGTTCAAGCTTCCGGCGAGTCCGGATTTATTGATAAGATTTCCGATCTGCGAACAGAGAATCCGGATAAGGTTGTTGAACGCACTTATATTTTCTATTTTCAGGAATCCGGATACATCTTTTCGAATGTAGGTCCCGATAAGTTCCTGCAAAAGAACCTTTTTTGCTTCCGGGTTATCAGTAAGGACGATTTCCGGATATCCTCCATAGCGGAGGTAGGCAGTAAGCTGATTCTTTAATTCATCTTTATAGACCTTCCGAAACTCATCAATGTTTATTATATCCGTTAAATCAAAATCCTCGGTAAAATTGTAGCTTGAGCGGGCACGCAAGAACTCTCGGAAATTAAAAGTGGTAAGGCTGAAATCAATTTTCCTGCCTGTCAAAAACTCTGAACTTTTCGTAATTTCGAGACTTGATGAACCGGAAACGATAAATTGAGTACCTTCAGAAAGTGCATCAAATACCACTTTTAAAAACAGCCCGGCCTTCTGGATATATTGAAACTCATCGAGAAAGATATAAACATATTTTTCATTAAATTGATCTTTAATATACTTGATAAACAATTTCGGATCGCTAAAAATCGGATTTGAAATTTCCAGATCAAGGGCAAAATAGGATGTGATGAACCCCTTTTCTGTAAGCTCCAATTGGAGTTTTTTAATGAGAGTTGTCTTTCCGGTCTGGCGTGCACCCTTTATAATAAGGATTTTCTTTTTTCCAAGCCATGGTCGAATTGCAGTTAAAATATCCCGCTCGATAATGGTCATAGGTAGGAGTCAGTATAAAGCTATGTTATAAGAAAATCAAGCGTTTTATTATACTCAGTAATAAAAAATCACTTGTTTTTATTCCAGGGAGGAATCTTCACAGGCCTTTACCATGGCCCGGAGATTATTAAGCGGAGTCATTCTGGGAACTCCGCAGCCGGGGGAAACAATAATCCCCGTTTTGAAATTGCCGCGGCTGATTATTTGCCGGGTTGCCTTGTAGACGGCTTCTTCACTTTCCCGCAGGAGAAAGGTTGTATCAAGGTTGCCTTTTATGGCCATTGAATCTCCGAGGAGTTTTCTGGCGGTCGTCATTTCAACCTTTGCATCCACCTCAAAACCCTGGATAGAAAGATTTCGTAGTAAATGCAGGAGATGATCGGTTTTTCCACAGATATGAAGCCAGAGGTCGCAGTTATTACCGGCCAAAGCCTCTACGGATTTTTCCTGATACGGGAGGGCAAACTTTTTATAGTACTCCGGGCTTATCAGGCTGGCTGTGGCATCGCCATACTGCAGGCCGTGTACACCGGTAGCTATCATCGCCTTTCCATAGGTGATAATAACCTCCGTGCAGAAATCAAGCAATTCTTTTAAGTCCTGTTCATTTTCCGTGGCAAGATCCAGCATAAAGTTCTGGGTGCCCCGCAAAACTGCGGCC
>JBFMGN010000504.1:0-3487 GCA_040752435.1 Spirochaetota bacterium | reverse complement strand
CCCTGGCATGGAAAAGACAGAGCTAAAAACAGACGAAATAAATGAAAAGACTGGTCTGCGCTCATTGCGGAATGATTTTAGCAAAATTATAAATATGCTCAATGCCATCACAAAGGTTACGCCCGGTCGAGTCGATAGCCTGGACAAGATCGAGGCGGCACTAAAAAATCTCCCGGCGGGCGACACATTAGGCAAGCTAATAGATGAACTTCGGGAAAGGACTCATACCTTTTTAAATGAAGCCCGACGTGCACGTGCTCTTTCGTTTAAACGTTTTGAAGCCGATTTTATTATAGCAGCTAAAGAACAAAAAAAATATATTCGTGAAATGGATCAAGGATGGCGTGTTGGAGCCCTTGAGATTCAAGTTAAGCGGGAGCTATCACAGATTCGTCTTTTGTATAATAAAGAGACGGTCATAGGATGGCAACCGGTTGGTAACCGTGAAGACATCGATAAAGCAGAGGAAAGGGCACTGGCCATGCTTAAGGGAGCTGAGCTGCCGGCTAACATGCTGGTGGAAATTTTCTGGGACGCTTACGAACAGGTGAAAGAAAGTCGTAAAAAAGCAGGTGAGGCTTACGGCCAACTGGTGCCCATCCTGGATTTTTACCGGGAGGTACGGCTGGCCCTGATCCGCTATCAGCTTAAAGGGAAAAAGCCAGATAAAAAATTGAGCTATGCTGAATTCCCGCGGTGGGCATTTCTCTATAACCTGGACCGCTACCGGTTGCTGGTTTCCGCCATACCGGAGGAAAAACGCCTGGGTTTTCAAACCGGTAGTCAAGGGGACGTTTCGTCCGGCATGGGGGTCGTGATCAACGGCCTTGACGCCCGCGAGGATTACAAAGTAATCTGTTATGTTATTCCAGCGAGGGGAGCAGGTACATGATTGCTAAAAAATTACCTGGCCCCGAAGAAATTTGCGATGCCCTGGAAATTGTCGCCCAGTTTGGCATCCCGGGAAGCGGTGCAGCGGGGATTTTTGACGTGGGAACCGGTCTCTTTTTGAAATATTTCGAACAGGAAATATTAAACGATCTGGTAACCCAGGGTGGTTTAACCTGCCGTTTCTTTGAAGGCGCATACGGGTCCGGGAAGACTCACCTTCTTCAACTGCTGGGTGATCTGGCCCTGGAACGGGGCATGGCACTCGTCAAAACCGATCTTTCCCATTCTTTAAGTTTAGAGGACTGGCGGCTTATTACGTTACATATCCTACAAAATCTAAAGACCCGGATAGGAAAGGAACAGATACGTTCCTTACCGGCCATTCTCGAGGCGTTGGGCCGTTTTGAAATAGTAAACACGGAGGCGCTGAGAAAAGCTCCCCTGACTCATCCTGGTTTCCGCAGAGCCATGCTTTTGGCTGTTGAACGCCCTTCTTTGAAAGAACAGGCGTGGAACCTGCTGCGCCGTTTTTTACTCGGGGAAAATGTCCGGATAAGAGAACTACAAAAAGCAGGTATTACCGGGGTGAAAAATCCCCTTTCCGCCAGGAATGCCGAGCAGATTCTCCATACGGTACTGGGCGGCCTTTTCTACTTGGGGATTCCGGGTACAATGCTCCTGTTTGACGAGAACGAAAAGACCCTGGTGAGCAGGCGTCAAATGCCAGCTAAGAAAATACGGATTGCGGCAAATCTGATGCGCCGCCTGATCGACGGTTGCACCACCGGCGGGCTTGTGGGTGCAGTGTCTATTTTTGCCGTCTTGCCAGGATTTCTGGAGATCTGCACAAGGAACTATCAGGCCCTTGGACAGCGGCTCCAAATGGTTAGAAATGAGGAGCAAAAACCAGCCTGGCGCTGGCCGGTTCTTCCGGTTACCGCCGTTAATTCAGTTCGAGAACCGGAATATTTTCTAAGCCAGGTCATTGATAACTTTGAGCGGATAATTTTGCATTGCGGCGGTAATATTGACGGCTTTCGCCGGAATGCGCTCTTCCAGGGCAAAAGTATTCTGCAAAAAAACGCAGGTTCGGGGTACCGGCGGGAGTTACTAAAAATGCTGGCCACCCTTGCCCTTAACCAGATTGGAGGGAGTAATTAAATGGAAATAGTTGATATGTTTGAAAGGATGGCCGAACACGGCCATGCTCCTCAAGAAGGATGCAGCCTTTTTGGGGTGGGTTACGAAGATGCCTTTAAAAGGCTAAAAGAAGCCTATCTGGAAAGAAGATTTAAACGCGGCGGTTCTGCTGAAAAGTTTGTCATCGGACCCTTTGGATCCGGGAAAACTCATTTTATAAGACAATTAATGGAAATAGCCCGTAATATGGGTTGCGTAACTTCAGAAGTCCCCCTCAACAAAGATCTGGATTTTACCCAAAATCTTTTACTTTATCGTGAGGTAGCCCGGGAAATTAGAGTTCCAGGGCAGACTGGACACGGTATTCCTTCCTTGCTTAGGGCCTGCCTGGAAAATGTCCGGAGAAAAGCTCCCAACGAAACAGTTTCTAAAAAGCTTCTTATGGGTTGGGTTTCAGGGCTGGAACAGGTGGATTTTAAATTAGAGGCGTTCGGCCGCATTTTACGACTGGGTCTTTTTGCTTACCTGCAGGGTGACGAAGCAACCTTCACTGCGGCCTGCCGTTGGTTGGGCGGAGAGGTACCCGACCGGTTTCTTGCTAAAGAACTTTCAATAGCACCTGTGCCGAAAAGTGAACAAAACCTTCATGGAAAACGGGCGCTCCTTTCCCTCTTTCAGTTCATCCGCCACTCGGGTTTCCCCGGTACAGTAGTTGCCTATGACGAAGCCGAACAGGGTCTTACGGTGGATAAACGCAAAACCGAGCGCATTTTATCCATGTTGCAATCGGGCATTAATGCTATTGTCGATCTCCAGATGGGGGCAGTCCTGGTGATTTATGCCATTACGCCAGATCTCCGTGAGGAAATGGCCAAATTTCCCGCCCTTCATCAAAGAATAGCCGATCCCGGTATAGGACAAGGCTTCTTCGATCGCAACACCATGGCCCCGGGTATTGACCTTACCCGGCGTGAGGACCCGTTAAATGACCTTCAGTCCATCGGCCATCGCCTGGTGGAACTTATTTACGAGCAGGCAGGGAGCAGTATGGCTGTAGGTAAGGAAGTCATAATAGAAAAGGTTAACCAGTTTGCTAAAGAAATTGCCGGAACGGATCCAACCACCAGCAACCGCCGGGAGATGGTCAAACGGACCTGCGCCATGCTGGTGCACCTTTACCGCGATGGAGTTGTCCAGGATGTGGCGGTGACCGGGCAAAGTGCCGCTGATGAAGATGAGGTGTAGTTATTATGCCTGTGCAACTTACGGGTAAACGGGTGACGACGAAAGAATTTGGTCCCGCTACGATCATCAGGATTTCAGGGGCAAAAGTATTTGTCGCCCTGGAGAATTTAGGTGGTTTACAGGTTGAACTGCCCGCAGACGATTTAATCTTTCCAGAAGGAAATGATTTCAAAACTGAAACAGAAAAAGATATAATAAAAAAGGCTGCCGG
>JBFMGN010000503.1:0-3488 GCA_040752435.1 Spirochaetota bacterium | reverse complement strand
CACACAGAGATGAAGGAGCGCAATGAGAGTACGGGCAATCTGCAGCGCTGCTCCGGCCTGAATTATAATGCTGAAAGTACCATTTCTATGTTTTTTCTTCCCCTCCGTGTTCTCTGTGTTCTCTGTGCGAAAATCATCTTTTTTCTTAAGCTAACATCCCCTCTTCTCTCTGTGTGAAATTCTTTCTCTTCTTTTCTCCGTGTTCTCTAAAGCGAAATTCCAAAAGCTCTCACTGTTTTTATGCACAAAGAATTGTTTCACAAAGGAGAAACAGTTTGTAATATTTTAAAGCTCTACCGGTATACTAAAGTACAGTCAATCTGTACAGTACCTTTATGAAGATAGAAGATTTTTCCATATCCGATTATGAGGCAGCGTACTCATTCTGGAAAAAAATCGACGGTATGGGTTTAAGCAGCGCTGATGACAGGGAAAATATCGACCGATTTATAAAACAGAACCAGGGGTTAAGTTTAGTATGCAAAAACGGGAACAAAATCGTAGGAACCCTGCTCTGCGGCCAGGACGGCAGGCGAGGCTACCTGTACCATCTGGCCGTGGATCCGCTGTATCGCCGGCGAGGAATCGGCACCCTGCTGGTGGAGAAATGCCTTGAAAGGCTTAGAGGTTGTGGTATCGGTAAATGCCATCTTTTCGTTTATGCGAGTAACCGCACGGGGCAGGAGTACTGGGAAAAAACAGGCTGGCACCTGCGCCGGGATATTCTGGTTTTTTCAAAAGATTTGTAATGTTTTTGTACCTGGATAACTCTTTAGAATTTGTATATACTGCATTAGCGTATTCTGGTCGCCCATCACGGCTTAAGCCGCAATGGACATTATATTGAGAATTAAAATGAGTGGCATTAGTACCTTAAAAAGCGGTTCGGACGGGTTTGATGTTGCTATAATTGGGGCCGGAGTTGCCGGGGCGTCGATCGCGAGAAAGCTTTCCGCCTACGAACTTGATGTCGTCCTCCTGGAAAAGGAGTGTGATGTATCCTTCGGCACTTCCAAGGCGAACTCGGGCATCATCCATGGAGGTTTCCACCATCACGGCC
The DNA here is from genome assembly GCA_040752435.1 of Spirochaetota bacterium. Classification (GTDB taxonomy): domain Bacteria; phylum Spirochaetota; class Spirochaetia; order SPDA01; family JBFMGN01; genus JBFMGN01. Next base: position 2,428 of record JBFMGN010000503.1, on the reverse strand, counting down.
GGTATCTTAAGACCCAACTTGAGCTTCAAGGCAGTCTGATGTTCGATCGCCTTCAGAAAGAACTGGATTTCCCATTTAAACGGTGCGGGATACTGGTAGCTGCCCTTACGGTGGAAGACCTGAAAATCATCAGCCTTCTGTACAGCCAGGGAGTGGAGAATGGCGCCATCGGCATTGAAATGTGTTCCAGAGAACGTATTCTGGAATTGGAGCCGAAATTGAACCCTGATGTAATCGGGGGTTTGTACGTTCCGGGCGGGGGTATTATCGAGCCCTATAGATTCGTTTTCTCCCTGGTTGAGTCTGCCAGGGAAAACGGTGTTGAACTAAAAACTAACTTTAAGGTGGCCCGGGCCGAGGGGGAATCCGGCCACTATACTATCTATTCGGAAAATGGAGAAAAGATACAGTCGAAGTATGTGATAAATGCAGCCGGGGTCTTTGCCGACGAGGTTTCAAAAATCTTTAACGCTGAAGACTTGAAGATAATCCCGCGGAAAGGGGAATACTACCTCCTGGATCGTCTTACCAGGGCATGCCCTTCCAGGGTTCTGTTTCCAGTTCCCACCCCTGTCTCCAAAGGTATGCTGGTAATTCCCACAGTGGAGGGAACGGTCCTCGTAGGTCCAACGGCGGACGACATCACGGACAAGGAGGATTTATCCACCTCGCGTGAGCAGCTTGACAAAATCTTCGACAGCGCCCGAAAGATGGTGCCTATTGTCTCGGAACAGGATGTTATTACCTCCTTTGCCGGTATAAGGCCCGCCCTGGAAGGGGAGGATTTTTATATCGACCTCTCGAAAAAAGCGGAGAACTTTATTCAGGTGGCAGGCATCCAGTCGCCCGGTTTAACCGCATCGCCTGCAATCGGAGAATATGTAAAGGATTTATTAAAGAAGGCCGGCTGTACTCTGGTGGAAAAAAAGGATTACGATCCTTTTGTTTCAAAAATTCCACGCATCCGGGAGATGACCGCTTACGAGGCGGATGGACTTATAAAGAAAAACCCACTCTACGGAAATATTGTGTGCCGCTGCGAAAAGGTTTCAGAAGCGGAGATAATCGAGGCCATACGCCGGGGGCATACGACCCTGGATGGGATCAAGTATTATACCCGTTCGGGCATGGGCCGTTGCCAGGGTGGTTTCTGCTCCTACAAAATCATCAAGATTATCATGCGGGAAACCGGTTTACCATTCAACCAGATCACCAAACGCGGTAACGGGAGTTATATAGTAAGGGATCAGTTATGAAAGAGGTAAGGTACGATGCGGTCGTAATCGGCGGAGGCGCGGCAGGGATGGCGGCTGCGCTTGAAATAGATAAGAACGGTTTTTCAGTCGCCATCCTGGAGCGGGAGGAGAAGATAGGCGGCATCCTTATCCAGTGCATCCATAACGGTTTCGGCCTGCACGAATTCAAAGAGGAGCTGACTGGACCGGAGTATGCTGAACGCTTTGAAAAACGGGTTTCCGATTCCGGCGTCCAGGTCTACGTAAAGACTACGGTAATGGAAATAAACAATACGGATGCTAAATCAGACTTTGCCTGCAAGGAGCTGTACTGCTATTCAGCCCTCTATGGAATACTTAAAATTACTACACCGGTGGTTGTTCTTGCTATGGGGTGCAGGGAGAGAAACAGGGGCAATATTCGAATTCCCGGAACCCGCCCTTCGGGTATATTTACAGCCGGTCTTGCCCAGCGTCTTGTAAATATAGAGGGGTTTATCCCCGGGAAAGATGTCGTCATCGCCGGTTCGGGCGATGTCGGGCTTATCATGGCCAGGAGAATGCAATGGATAGGCTGCACTGTCCACGGGGTGGTGGAAATCCTGCCGTATCCTTCCGGGCTTACCAGGAATATTGTGCAATGCCTTAATGATTTTTCCATTCCTCTCTATTTGAGTCATATCATATCCAGGATATACGGAAAAGAAAGGATAGAGAAAGTCGAGGTAACGCCGATAATCGACGGCCTTGAGGATCCCGCCAGGTCCTTTGAAGTGAAATGCGATACCTTGCTTTTAAGCGTGGGACTTATTCCTGAAAACGAGTTGTCGAAGCAGATTGGGATAGCGATCAATCCGCAGACCAACGGGCCCTGGGTGGATTCAAGGATGATGACTTCGGTTCCAGGCATTTTTGCCTGCGGCAATGTTCTCCATGTTCATGACCTGGTAGATTTTGTAACGGAAGAGTCCCGCTTAACGGGCGGTTTCGTAACGGACTATTTAAAGAATCAGAAGCCTGCCCTGCAAATCCGGATAAAAGCCGGCGCCAATGTTCGTTATGTCAACCCCGGAAAACTGGATCCGGAAAGAAATAATAAGCTCTATTTCAGAGCTATGATTGTAAAGAATAACGCGGCCGTTGAAGTAAAACTGGATAATATTCCGGTTAAAAAAGTGAGGAAGAGCCATGTC
>JBFMGN010000502.1:2279-3492 GCA_040752435.1 Spirochaetota bacterium | reverse complement strand
TATGAACTTGAGGGTTTGATCCACTTTAAGGAATAGTTGTTATTTATTAAATCAGAGCCAATTTGAACAAAATTCAGACCCCCGTCTTCACTCTTAAATAATCCTTTGCCCTTAACGCTAACAATTATAGTCTGGTCATTCCTATAATCTGGGGATACAGCCATCGCAATGATGAAACTATGCTTTTCATCAGGCAAAACCTCTAATTTTTGCCAACTTGCTCCACCATCGATTGTTTTGTACAAATCCTCGACCGATCCAGCAAACGCCGTCTGGTCAATTTCATAATTCGGTGAGATAACTAACTTAATGTCTTGTCTGGTCAAGTCCGTGGATAGTGTAGCCAGAGACATATTCTTAGTAAACGCCAAACCGTTATTAATATGTTGCCAGGTCTTTCCACTGTTTATCGTTTTGTAGACTCCTGAATCCCGATCATCGACAAACAGAGTTTTATCGGATGAAAAATCAGGGGATATGACCAAAGAGCTGATCTTTTTCCCCTTCCAAATAGCCAGCCAACTCTGCCCACCATTAACAGACTGATAAACCCCATCATTTCTAGTGCCAAAGAATATAGTTTTGTCAGAAGCATAGTTTGGCGAAAAGACAATTATGTCGGGTTTGGGCTTGACGGGTTTTAATTGGGTGGGGATAGGTAACCCCAATCTATAAATAGCGGATCTGGCTAAGGAACGGATCCTATTTTCCTGGCCCTCAAATCCAGTTATGCTCCAGTTCTGACCATTATCTTTAGAGATGCCAAAGTCAGTCTCTGAAGTAAACAGAATGGTTTGGTCTGAATGATAGTTTGGTGAAATAGCAATTTCCATCGGATCGGCTCTATTGAGAGCTTTGTTGTGAACAAGCCATGTTTGTCCCTGATCCTCGGTAGTATATATTCCTCCCCCAGCCGTAGTGATAGCAATGGTAGGATGTTCCTTGCTGCCCGATGATACCGATAGCCCGCTGATACGTTTTGGACTCAGAGTTTGCATCGCCATCCAAACATGTCCACCATCTATAGATTTAAACAACCCATCAAATCCGGCTAGAAAAATTGTTTTATCCTTGGCAAAAGTGTTCGAGACTTGCAAACCTCTGAAATGCGGGGATTTATATTGCTCCGTGTCTGCCTGGGAATCGGTGGTAAGTCCCAGGCTATACAATTGCCAATAATTACCGCCATCATTTGACTGAAAAACGGCCTCGG
>JBFMGN010000502.1:0-2269 GCA_040752435.1 Spirochaetota bacterium | reverse complement strand
TAATTGGGCGATATAACTAGGGATCTGATCGACTTAGGAACCTCTTTATGGCCAAATATTGTTTTTTTATAATTTGAAATACCGTTATTGACAGCAACAAACGAGGTACCCCGATCGGCCGACTTAAAAACACCCTTATCCTCTGTGCCAATAAATATGGCGCCATCGTCAGCGACTTGGGGTGATATGGCAATAGATGTGATAGCGCCGGCGCCTGAAAATCGGTATTTCTGCTGCCAGTTTCTCCCCCTATCAATCGAAAGATATAAGTTGCCTTGCTGATCACCAATCAAGATAGAATTTTTTTCGTGGTCGGTGAAAAAAGCTATAGCCGTTATTTGAGTGTGCGCATTTAGTACCAGTTGCCAGCTATCACCTTCATTATCTGTTTTATACAATTCCCCCTGGCTGCCGGCAGCTAATACGATTTTGTCGGCAGCATAATTAGCCGAGATAGCCAAAAGGTCGATTCTTAAATTATCAAGGCCCTCATTGACTTTGATCCACGACCCCCCTTCATTCTGTGATCGATAGACTCCATCTCCCTTGACTGAGATGAAAAGCGTTTGGTCATACTGAAAATCAGGCGAGATCACAATGGACGTTATAGGGCCCAAGAGATCTAAGCCATTTACTACTTGCTCCCAACTGAAACCGCCATCTGTAGATTTTAATAAGTCATTCGTCGGGTCAGCAACGAATACAATCTTATCTTGATCGTAATTTGGCGAGATAGCGAGGGCTTCTACGATATCGTGGGGGCTATGGGCAAATACGATTCTGCTCTCAAAGGCTAAAACCGCCGCCATTAATACAAAGAAAAGGAAACTTTTATATCTGGCTGGTAATCTCTGCATATTACCCCCTATCTATTAACAAAAGGTTATACCCAGGTGGAATCAAACTAGCCACCCTCCCGCAGGTTGCTGTTAGGCTGCTTTTACATTCAAATGGCGATCTCAATCGATATTTCTGCCCCAAAAGTGACCTGAACCTGCGGAAGGGTAGGTAGTTACAATTTTTCCCCAACACTTTGCCATTTTAGCTTGAATCGTTCTATTTCAGCCTCACTGTAGAAATGCCGGGCAAACTCGGATGAATACATCCTGTCCAGATAGGATTCAGGAAAACGGATACTTTCTTTAACCATTTGGTAAATGTTGGCATACTCTTTCTCGCCACCGACATTGACACTGACCAGAGATACACCATCGATATTTAAGAGCTCTTTAATTGCCTCGGTGAAACAATCGTTAAGATTCTCTACTTTTATTAACAAGACGTCGACTTCTTTTTCGCGATATACTTTGTAACCTCTGTCTGTCGGAAAATCACTGGAAAATACATCAATATTAAAAACACCTTTCAATTCCCGGTCAAAGAATTCCATGGGGACGTCCTGATTGTGTCTTTCAAAGAAAAGCTCAATTAATTCATCAAAATTATTGTCAGCAATTATAATCTCATAATCATACTCGATCGATTTGAGTTTCTGCTGATTACCCGCTGAAAACATCACCTCAATATGTTCAAAAAAATCAGATAGATTGCGCGCAACCGGATCTCTAACCAGAGTCACGATCTTCCATTTTTCACCATTCAAACCACGTTCGATCAATTTTCGCAAATGTTGATATTGCCAAATATGTCTAAGGTCACCCTCTCGTGGCGTGCCGAGGTAGCCCTTGCGCTGTTGCTCGTATCTATTGATCAGTTCTGACGTCAGAAAATGGGTGTGATAAATGTGTCGATCTATTTTGGCCGCTTTTAATGACTGCGTGACAGACGAAGAGCCAACTTTGCCCATCTGGTGAACCAATAGGGGCGGATACTTATATTGGTTATCGAGACGGTGTAGTTGATGATGGTAATAAGCTCTGGCAGTATAATAGTTTTCTTGGACCAATCGTCTAATGACCCGTTTCGGTAACCGGAAGGCCCATCTGCCAATATTCAAACGGTTAGATTGAAGGATTCTTAGCATCTCACCACTCCTTAATAATAGCGGGCACCTGAGACAAGGTAAAGTATCCTTAAGCGCCTATCTTACGAAAGACGATGGAAAAATGTGAGGTCATCAGGTCTTTGGCAGCATAGTCTTCTAGTCGTTTGTCGAAATGCTTATCGAGCAATTCTCTAGATACAATACTGAAGCTCACATTTAATGGAATATGCTCCTTTATCAACTCTGAAGCTATCTCGTAATCAATGTCATTAAGTTAAGAGTATAAGTTGAGAAAAAACGCATAATGACTATCATTCTACTCCT
>JBFMGN010000501.1:0-3494 GCA_040752435.1 Spirochaetota bacterium | reverse complement strand
CCGAATGCAAAACCCATAGCAAGCAGAGTCGGCCTTTTCATCCTGTAAGAAATCCTTCCTTTATACTTCGGATCAAGAAGATCTTTGTAATCTTTTACATCAGGTGCTTTGCTTTTGTTTACAACAAGGCCGTCAGTGCCGTAAACATGCGGGACTGCATAAGATTTGCCGTCTACAAGAGTATTCTTTTTAACCGCTTCAACCAACGAGGGATCGAGCTGGTTCGTATCCACCTTGGAATAGTCAATTGGCTGGTAGAGACCATACTGCTGTACTACTGAAGAAATTCTGTCCTGCGAGGGTTGGGCGAGATCAAACCCTCCGCCTCTTGTAGCCCTGAGCTTGGAGATCATCTCTTCGTTGTTGCTTAAGATAACTTCAACCGTTATCCCCGTTTCTTTCTGGAATTTTTCGACAAGTTCCGGGGGTGCATAGCCCGACCAGGTAATAAGTCGTAAAAGTTTGGTTTCTTTACCGGCTTCGCGGCTACCGCCTGCAAATGCAATTCCTGTAAGCAACACAAGAAAAGCAAAAAGGACCGTGAAAAATTTTCGCATATTTTCCTCCATAAATATTGATGCTTTTATATTAAAATTAAAACACAATTTTTTTAAGGAGTCAAATAGAAAATAACTGCCTTTTGCAAAATAGTACAATGAATTTACAAAAAACAACTTTTTATCCATTAAAAATTATGGTTTCGATAATTTTACAAATTGAGAAATAAGTTACGGAATCCCATAATGCCACATATTTTTAAGAAGGAGAAAATTTACCTAAACATTTAAATGTGCCAGGCATTTCTTAAGCGATTCGGCCGGCTCAAAAGTCGGCCAGTATTCCAAACTGAAAACACCGTCATAACCCAGTTGTTGAGTCTCTTGAATAATGAAGGGATAATTAACTTCATTATCGATAGGTTCATGGCGACCGGGAACACCGGCCATGTGGAAATGGCCGATAAACCGTATGTTCTTTTTAATAAAATCCATCAGGTTACCGCTCATTATCTGCATATGATAAATATCATACAACAATTTTATATTCTTGTGGTTGACCGCTTTTATGATGGCAACAGCTTCATTAGGACTATTTAACCAATTTTTCGGATGATCGACCTTGTTATTCCACGGTTCCAGGAAAATGGTAATATCTTCTTTTTCAATTATCCGGGCCGCCTGGGAGAGGGTCTCGACAATGCTGTCGAAGGCTTCGCCATCAGAAATAGACGAATCAACATTTCCACTGCCGCTTATAAGGGCTTTACACTTTATTTTTTTGGCCAAAGGAATGACTTCTGCAAAACTATCGAGAATTCTATTTCTCTGTTTTTTATCCAGCAAAGCCGCTTCGATTCCTCCATCAGGATGGCAGTGAACAAAAGCTGTGGTAACAAGTTTGTATTTTTCATTCATCTCAGCCATCATATCGAAATCTTTTTTTTCATCGGTTAAATTTTTTCCGTTAAAACCCTTATTATGAAACCATAAGTCATAATACCTAAACCCAAGCTGGGCAATAATTTCCAGCCTTAACCGATAATCCATATTGCCGAAACATGGTTCAATGCAAACACCGATTTTTGCCATGCCGAACTCCTTTTAGCTATGCCAGTTCCGAGGCGACCTTATTAATACCATCCGCGATCATAGCACAATCATCAACAGTCATTTGAGCAGGAATATCGATATGAACAACCCGGGACAAGTACTCGAGGGTTTTGGGGTTCATGCCGACGGAATACTCAACCGCTTTTCCTTTATGGTACGGGCAGGTCCATGGACAGCCTTCCGGGGTTGGAGTCTTTTTCCCAAGAATATGTTTCCAGTGTGCATATATATGCCAGTCCGGTATTCCCGAATTGTATACGCCTGCGGCATCCACACCTTCCGCGCGTAATGCTTCAACAAAATCAGCTACTTTATTCCTGTCGTCCAGATAAAATATCAAACATATACCGGTATCACCTTCAGGATCGTTGACGGGACGTAGCTTGATACCCCGGGTGTTTTTAATCTGACCTCTTATTCTTTTCTGATTTCTGCGCATTTTTGAAAGTAACGAATCCAGTTTACCCAATTGTGCCAGCATCACGGCGCCGGTAAGCTCGCTCATTCTATAATTTACGCCGCAGAACAATTCGCCTTCATACCGTTCATCTGCAAACCTTTCCGGTCTCCAGCATGCCGCCGTATCATGGTATCCCATACACCGGTCGTATAACCGGGCGTCGTTTGTAACCACCATGCCCCCTTCACCGGCGGTGATTATTTTATGGTACTGGAATGAATAGCAACCGCAATCGCCGAATGTACCCAGATATTTCCCTTTATAAGTTCCACCCATTGCCTGAGCGGCATCCTCGATAACCATCAAATTATGTTTTTGGGCAATGGGCATTATGGTATCCATATCCACGGGAACACCGCGCATATGCACAAGTATAACCGCTTTGGTCGATGAAGTTATTTTTTTTTCAAAATCGGCGGGATCCATCGTCAAGGTTTCGTCGACTTCACAAATAACTGGAATGGCTTTTGCTCCTACTACGGCGGCACAGGATGCGAAAAAGGTATACCCGGGTACGATCACTTCGTCACCGGGCCCTACACCGCAGGCCACAAGGGCGGTTATCAGGGCACCGGTGCAGTTTGTTGTCGCCAAAGCGTATTTTACGCCCACCTTTTCCCTAAACCTGGTTTCCAACTCCCGTACTTTTGAGGGGAATTCTTTCGGCCCGTAATATCTGAATAGATATTTCCGATCGAGGACTTCCAAGACTTGCTTTTTTTCTTCTTCGCCTATATCCAATCCGCCGGGAAACATGGGAAAATTCGAGGTAGTCTTGGCCTTAGGTCCGCCCTTGATGGCAAGTTTTTCGCCCATTGCAGTCTCCTTATCTTTTACATGGATCAGCAGATTTTAAGTTATTCGCGTTTTTCGGAAATAACTAAATCCTTTTAGTTATTGTATACCCTTACCCACATAGTGTCAACTTTTTTTTAAGACCTTGGCAAATTTGTTAACGGAAGGTCACACTGTTTATTTTTGGATGTTCGCTACACTCTTTCGTTCGACAAGTTCACCGTTAAAAATTATTTTTTGTGGTCCGGTATATTCGTTTTTTATTATCTTTATTATTGTGCTGACCGCCGTTTTCCCCATTTCATCTTTTCCATATTTTACCGTTGTCAACGACGGCTCGACATATCGACACAGAAGAATGTTATCCATCCCTATGACAGAAAGATCACCGGGAACGGACAACCCGATTTCCTTGATCCGACGGATTGCACCAATAGCATAAATATCCGCGGCGCAGAAGACAGCCGTCGGCAGTTCATCGGTTTCAAGGATGGGTTTCATGCAAAAGTATCCGCTTTCTTCAACCCCGTCTTGGGCGCCGCAATTAATATAAGCTTCCGGTACTGAAATACCTTCACGTTTGAGTATATTCCTGTAGCCTGTGAGTGTCTGGATACCGTATTTCGTTA
>JBFMGN010000500.1:0-3497 GCA_040752435.1 Spirochaetota bacterium | reverse complement strand
ACTATTTCTCTAAAAGCCTTAAGGAACATAACAAAGCAAAAGTATTATATCTTAAGAGAATACCAGGTTAGAATACAATAGTAATGCGTATTCCGGAAAATATCATTCAAAAAATAACCGAAAGGGTAGATATAATAGAAGTCATTAGCCGTTATGTAACCTTGAAACATCAGGGAGGCAGGTATTGGGGACTGTGCCCATTCCATGGCGAAAAAACCCCCTCTTTCACTGTTACCCCGGAGCGGGGCCTTTATTACTGTTTTGGATGCCAAAGGGGCGGAACCATTATTACTTTTATCATGGAAGTGGAAAAGCTTTCATTCCCCGAAGCTGTTACGTTTTTGGCTGAGAAAGCCGGAATTCCAGTTGATTTTCAATTTGAAGATGCCAAAGCAGAAAATAAGCGGATTTCCCTCTATGACCTGTATAAAAGGGTCGCCGGAGCATTCCACTACATACTCCTCAACAAAAAGGAGGCGGACTTTGCAAGAAAGTATATAGAAAAAAGAGGAATTACTGGAAAAACAGTAGAAACTTTCCAGATAGGGTACGCTCCCGGCCGGGGTGATTGGCTCTACTCATTTCTCCTGAAAAAGAGCTATTCTAAAGATTTTTTGATGAATTCCGGCTTGTTTTCTCGCAATAAGCCCCGTTATTCGTTTTTTTCAAACAGGATTGTTTTCCCTATTTATAGCCCACAGGGTAATATTATCGGTTTTGGCGGACGCGCTCTAGATAATACCGGGCCAAAGTATATCAATTCCCCGGATTCTGAAATATTCAAGAAAGGCGGAAATCTTTTCGGGTTGAATCTTTCGTTGCCGGAAATACGAAAAAGTAGTACCTTTATACTTGTTGAAGGTTATATAGATGTCGTACTTTTATATCAATCGGATATTAAAAACTGTGTTGCCCCATTAGGTACTGCTTTCACGGAACAGCAGGCAGTCTTGTTAAAGCGGTATGCGAAAAATGCAATCCTTCTTTTTGATAACGACGAGGCCGGCAGGCGGGCCACAAAAAAAGCTATTGAACTCTGTGAAAAAACCGGATTAAGTGGAGCTGTTGTTCAATTGCCTGAAAACCTTGATCCGGCCGACATTGTTCAAAAAGAAGGTAAAGAAGCGTTGCATAACTACTTAAAATATCCTATAAATAGTTTTGATTATCTGCTGAAAACGGCGCTGGAGAGTTATAACTCGAAAATGCCGGAGGGTAAAAGTTTAATCGTAGAGGAATTGATTCCTTATATAGAAAGTATTGATTCGGAAGTGAGGAGGAATGGTTGTCTGCAATTATTGGCAGACGCGTTGAATGTCGAGCAACAGTCAGTAATCGCTGATTATCGTAAGAAAGTCAAAAGGTTTGGATATAGAGCAGCAAATAGTAAAAATCTGGGGGAGAAAAAACTTTCCATTGATCTGTTTTTAATGATAGCGGTGATTGTCAATCGTGTTTATTTTGCTTTAATTAGAAATGTATTGACACCGGACGATCTAGAAGACGAAAAAGCCAGAGCAATATTTATAACGATGGAAGATTGTTACCGTAAAGCTGAGGAGTCGCTTGACAGCGTTCTGAATTCAATCGATGATGCTGATCTTAAAAAAATAATCCTTGAAAAACTTTCCTCCGATGAATTTAATATTAATCAGGAACAAATCGTAAAAGATGCAATGGCGCGAATAAAACAAAGGAGCCTTGAAAAAAGGCGAAACAAAACCTTACAACGCTTAAGAATTTCAGAGCGTCAAGGGGCACAGGCAGATAGTCTTAAGGAACTTCTGGCAGAAAAAATGTATCTGGACAAGGAATTAGAGAAATTAAGGGTTATTGAAGATGACAGATCTGCAAAGTAATCCGGCTGTTATAAAACTTATTGAATTTGCAAAAACAAAAAAGAGTATCAGTTTTGATGAAGTGAATGATTTTCTTCCTTCCTCAATCGTAAACTCCGAAAAGATTGATGAAGTCTTAAATATTTTAGAACAGAATAATATAAGCCTCGAAGAGGAAGAGCTTACCCTTGAAGATGAAAAAGAAAGGGCACCGGCGAAAAAAAAGATTGTATACAGCGGGAAAGAGTCTGCCATTGACGATCCTATCCGCCTATATCTGCGTGAAATTGGTAAAGAAAACCTTCTTACCGCTGAACAGGAAGTTGAGTTATCCAAGCAGATGGAAGAGGGCGAGAATATTATAAAAAGGGTAATAAAAGAGTCAGGCATGATAATTCCTGAAACATGGAATCTGGCCCAAAAAACATTCTCCAAAATCGATCCGCGTGAACTGGATCTTTCAAAAAAAGAAATATCAGAGCTCCTGGCGGAAAAAAGGCGATTGAATCAATTTTACCGGGAAGCACTTAAGTCAGTTTTAAACAACCTCAAACTATATATAGAAAATAAAAAGAAAATAGTGTCCATCGGCGGGGATGTGCTTTCCGATGAGAACCTCGTAAAGAAAAGGAAACTGCTGCTGGAACAGATAAAAAAAATTGGACTTCACCAGGATGAAATTCTGGTATTTTCAGATAAATTTACAAATGCGACCAAGCGTATTAAAAAATACAGAAGTGAACAGAAAAAAATTGAACGCCGGCTTAGAGTGGCCAGTCTCCGTGAATTGAGGAATCTAGGCCGTTCTCTCGCTATTACTCAGGAACGTAAGAAGATTGAGGAAGAACTCGGTCTTACTTCAGATTCAATCAAAGAAAAAATTCGGCAGATACAGATTACCGAGAAGAAATTAAAAACCCTGGAAATCGACTTTGAAAACTCGATTGACGAGATTCTCGCCATGGCGAATGAGATTGCTCACGGTAAAGCGATGATGAAAAACGCCAAAGACCGGCTTATTAAAGCCAATCTCAGGCTGGTCGTCAGTATCGCCAAGAAATATACAAACCGCGGCCTGCATTTTTTCGACCTGGTGCAGGAAGGAAATATTGGTCTAATTAAAGCGGTCGAAAAATTTGAATATAGAAAGGGTTATAAATTTTCCACCTATGCCACCTGGTGGATCCGCCAGGCGATTACCAGATCCATATCCGATCAGGCAAGAACAATTCGGGTACCCGTCCATATGATTGAACAGATTAACAAGGTCGTCCGGGAGTCGCGGCAGCTTATGCAGGTTCTTGGGAGAGAGCCCACCGACGAGGAAATCGCCGAAAGACTCGGCTGGTCGGCCTTAAGGGTAAAATCGGTGAAAAATGTTGCCAGGGAACCCATCTCCCTGGAGACACCCATCGGCGAAGAAGAAGATTCTTTACTTGGGGATTTTATCGAGGATAAGGATGTGGAAAACCCGTCAAGCCAGACCGCTTTCAGACTTCTGCAAGAGCAATTGCAGGATGTATTGGAAACCCTGCCGCCCAGAGAGCAGGAGGTGTTAAAAATGCGTTTCGGTTTGGAAGACGGATATTCCCTGACTTTGGAGGAAGTGGGTTTATACTTCAATGTAACAAGAGAACGAATTCGGCAGATTGAGGCGAA
>JBFMGN010000050.1:0-11081 GCA_040752435.1 Spirochaetota bacterium | reverse complement strand
ACATCTACACCAAAAGTCTCTAAAGCAGTTGCGCCAAGAAGAAACAGAGAGCCTTTGGGCGCGAAAATTACAGGACAAGGAAGGGTCCCGGGAAGCCCCTCTATGGTAAAATTACAAAAGCCGAAAAGCCTCTTATCCGATCTGCCGTCCGCTAAAATAAGATTTCTTGTATCGGCCGGTTCAACCTGGATCCTTTCCAGATAATCCTCCGCAATAAACGAATATAACGCCCCTGTATCCACCCAAAAGTCCTGTTCAAAAAACAATTCGGAATTGCCTATATTTGCTACTTTTATTCGTTGTTTAAACATACCCACGGAATATTCCTCCCTTCGGCCCTTTGTTCCATAATATCTGCTCCATTATTATTCTAACTCATACACATGGAGTTATCAATACGGTCATCTCTATCTCCTGGTATTTCTGTTCAACCCTAACGAAGCATCGCTGTTTTTCCGTGGTAGTATCCAGACATTGGCTTGCATTGGGTTATCAAATTTTCTATAATTGTATGAAAAAAATGGAGGGAAAGATGAGTAAACTGCTGATAGTGATACTGTTATGCCTGATGATACTAGTGTTTAACAGTTGTGCTACTACTGGCTTCCTTGGTTTTCTGGCAACCACAAAATATGTGGAGAACAAAGTCAACGCTTCTTCCGCAAAAACCGCCGATAACATCGAACAAGTCAATCAGAAAGTCGAAAAAACATCCGAGGGAATGGAACGTCAGGTTGAAGAAGTGGCCGGACTCAAGGAAGAGATTGGCAAATTTAGAGACTTTATTAAACAACTCGAAGGGTATATTGCTGACCTGACAACAACCAAACAAGCCACACAGGATTTACAGGAACAGGCAAAACAATTAGCCGCCCGACTGGGTTCCATCCCAAGGGAAACCATAAAAGAACTGGCTGCAATTCTCGAAAAGTACTTGGAAGAGAAAAAATAGAGGCGAATTGGCGAAAACCGGTTACTATTGGTCCAACGCGGCCCGGTGTTATCAATACATTAATTTCACGAGTATCTCCTTTTTACGTTATGGTGGCTGCGATTCGTATTGTATACGGGCAATCTATCAATCATAAAACTTGGGCTACATGACTGCGAGGTTAAATAACATGAAACTAAATATAGAAACAAATTTACTTAACTCCCTGCTTACTTTATCGACCGTTATTGAAGCGAGAGATGCCTATACCGGCGGCCATACATGGCGTGTAAGCCAGTATGCCTTTATTCTTGCCGATGATTTCGGCCTGGATAAAAGCGAGTCTTTTACTGTTTTAGTAGGCGGTTTGGTGCACGATCTTGGGAAGATAGGTGTTCCGGATCACATTTTGAATAAAAAAGGACCCTTGAATGATACGGAGTATACCATGATGAAACAGCACCCCACCATCGGATCGAATGTTATTGAAAAACATCCCCTCTCCCCCCTGATTATCCAGTCCGTTACTCAGCATCATGAACGGCTTGACGGAAAGGGCTATCCTCTGGCCAAAAGAGAAGACGGTCTTTCAATTGTTGGCAAAATTATAAGTATAGCCGATGCTTTCGATGCAATGACAAGTACCCGGCCTTACAGGTCGGGGATGCCGCTGGAAATGGCGTTAAAGGAAGTAAAAAAAGAGTCCGGTACTCAGTTCGATTCTGCGTTGGCAGATAAGTTTGTGACTCTGGCACACCAGGGCAAGCTGGAACATATCCTGGGTCACTGTGCCGACAATAAACTAATGCTGAGCTGTCCAATGTGCGGGCCGATAATAGCCCCTTCAAAGAAGCACGGGGAGGGAAACATCATTGCCTGCCCGTCCTGTACCGGGCAGTTTATTATGCACAAAACGGATGATACCTTTGAGCTGGAGATTACCGGTAAAATTACCGGATTATACGTACCGGAACCGGATGTCGATGCCATCGAATGCATTCTATCCAGGGCAATGAAAAAAGTTAAAGTTTGCTGCTAAAGCAACGTCAACTCTATCATCCCAATCATCGAAAACACACATCTTAAAAAAATACTATATTTTGTTTGACAAATTTTCCTGCTTTAGAGATAATATCGGCTATTATGTACCCCGTAATTTGCCTCGAAATGCTTTTCCCCGAACTTGATCTGCCGGAGAAGGTTGAGCGCATCGCCTCAGAGGGCTTTCAGGCGGTTGAGTTTTGGGGCTGGCGGGACAAAGACCTGTTTGTCCTGAAGGCAGCCTGCGATCACCACGGTGTCCGGATAGCCAATTTCAGCGGGCACCGCCGGGGCTCTTTGATCGCTCCGGAAACTTACGATCTTTTTTTTACCGACCTGAACGATGCGGTTGGGACGGCGCGCAACTTGGGGTGCTCCATCCTGATGCTCCTGTCGAATGAGCTGGGGGAGGGAGGCCGGGTGGTAAACAGCTACCCTGACATCCCTCCGGATGGGAAGTACCGCAATCTCCGGCAGGGACTCGAGCAGGCCCTCGAAGTCACCCCCGAAGATATTCACTTAGTCCTGGAACCATTGAACACGCGGCTCGATCATCCCGGTTACTATTTGGAGAACATGGCCACTGCGGTTTCGCTGATCAGAGAGGTCGATCATCCCCGCCTTAAGGTGCTCTGCGATCTCTATCACCTCGGAATGATGGGAGAAAACCTCGAAAAAATCATCGCCGAGCAGATCGAGTACATCGGGTACTTTCATGCAGCCGATTTCCCGGGGCGGCACGAGCCGGGCAGCGGTTCCGCCGACTGGCCGTCACTTCTCAGGCAGATCGCGCAAAGCGGGTATGAAGGTATGGTTGGTTTCGAGTACTCCCCTGAAAGCGATTCCGTCAAGTCGCTGCGCCGCATCTGGAATATCTGGGAAGAAAGCGTGGGATAATGTCGTCGCTGCCGACGATCCAAACTCTCTTGTTACCCTATTTCTTTATCCGCCCGGCGATGACCTCGATCAATTCCTTGGGATCGGTATCGCCTCTCTTGATATTGGAGTAATTTTTACCATGCTGCAACACTACAAATCTATCGGCTACCTCATAGACTTCGTAGGCGTTATGAGAAATAAGGATTACGGACAGGCCGCCCTTTTTCGCTTCAGAAACCAGATTTAATACCCATTCTGTCTCCGTGACCGATAAAGAAGCCGTAGGTTCGTCCAGGATAAGCAGCTTTGCCCCGAAATGGTTCGCCCTTCCAATCGCGATTGCCTGCCGTTCCCCGCCGGAAAGGAAGTTTACCGTTTCATGCATGGCTCTGATATTACGCAAACCCACCTCTGCCAGAGAACGGGCAGCGATCTCATCCATTTTTCGGTGATTGAGAAACTTAAACAGCCCGATTTTTCTTTGCGGCTCTCTCCCCATAAAAAAATTACGAGAGATGCTCATAAGATCGACCAGAGCAAGATCCTGGTAAGTGGTCTCAATCCCCGCCTCCCTGGCATTCTGGGGCGAATTAAAATCAGC
This sequence comes from Spirochaetota bacterium, assembly GCA_040752435.1. GTDB lineage: Bacteria > Spirochaetota > Spirochaetia > SPDA01 > JBFMGN01 > JBFMGN01. The sequence continues at coordinate 7,629 of JBFMGN010000050.1, read as the reverse complement.
CTGCTTCCCATCGAAGAATATATGCCCGGAAGTAATGCGGTGATATCCGTTTAAGGCCTTGATCAGGGTCGATTTGCCGGCGCCGTTATCCCCCAGCAGGCCCACCACTTCGTTTTTGCCTACTTCGAAATCGACTTCATCCAGGGCTACCACTTTGCCGAACTGCACCCTGATACCTTCCATATAGACCAGGTTCTCTTTGATTTTAGTCATCCTTTTTTCATCCGTCTCCATCATCCTGCTACCGCCTTTCTGATCTTGGTATTGATGATCACGGATATAACCAGCACCACGCCGATAAAACCCTGGTACCAGTAAGCCGGTGCACCGGCCAGGATCAAGCCGCTGCGCATAACGCCTATAAGAAAAGCACCGAGAAAAGCACCGAAAATACTGCCATAACCGCCGCTTAAGAGGGCACCGCCTATTACCGCCGAAGCTATCGCTTCCAGCTCCAATAGACTTCCGGCAGTCGGGTCAATACTGTGGAAGCGCCCAAACATGGTGAAGCCGGCCAAACCGGCCAGTATGGAACAAACAATAAAATTGATAATTTTAACCTTGCTGACGTTTATCCCAACTGCTTTGGCTGTACCCGGATTACCGCCGACTGCAAAGATATGATTTCCATATTTTGTATGATTTAATATAGTAGAAAAAATAAGGGTAGCCAAAATAAACCATATGCCGGAGGCTCGCATACCAAAGAGTATCCTCCCGCCCAGAGCATCCAAAAACCCTGTTTCTTGGCCCATATAACCTATGGGAAACCCGCCGGAAACAGCCAGCAGCAGACCCCGAAAAAACATCATTGAACCAAGGGTAACAATAAAAGATGGTATCTTAGACCTGGTTACAATAATCCCATTGAGAAAGCCGATTAAAGCTGCAAATACCAATCCGGTAAGAAAGGACAGGAGCATAGGTACTCCGAGATTCCCCAGCAGTGCTCCGAGCATCGGGGCGACGGCAAAGACCGAACCCACTGATAGATCAAATTCCCCGGCTATCATCAGGAAACAGATACCGATGGCAATAATTCCCAACTCGGAGGTCATGGTAAAGATTCCAACAAAATTTTCCCCGGTTAAAAATTTATCTGAAAGAAGGGCAAACACCAGCATGATGATGAGCAAGCCGGAAAGGGCACCAATCTCTTTAACGCGGATTATTTTATCCCATATCCTCGGTGGATTTCTTTTCATCTTTTCCATTATTCAAGTTTAAGGAGATTTTAAAACAAGGGAAAGCCGTTTACCCGGCTTTCCCTAAAATTGCGGAAAAAATTACCGGTATTTCTGTTTCACCATTTCTTCAACCACACTGACATTGCTTTTATCAACGATTGCTGGCCCTGTCAGGATATCATCGTGCGGGATTAACCCGAATTTTTTATAGAGAATTAACAGGCCGATCGGCATGTAGCCTTGCAAATATTGCTGCTGTTCTATAGTAAACACAAGCTTGCCTTCATTTATAGCCTTAATCTGGGTATCGGAAAGATCTACACTGCCGATTTTGACTTTGCTAAACAGCTTCTTTTCTTCCAACAGCTTCAAAGCGGGAAGCGTATCAAGCGGACCAAGAGTAAAGACAGCTTCGGTATCGGGATTTTTGGTCAAATAAGCATCGAGAATTTGGTAAGTTTCCGATGCATTGGGCGAGGTGGCTAATTTCTCAACTGGAATACCGCTGGCTGAGAAAACTTCTGTTATACCTCTTGCTCTCGCTTCAAGACCGGCATGACCGACTTCATGAATGGATACAACCGCCCTCTTGGGTTTGGCGGCACCGAATTCCTTCAGCATTCTCCGGGCGGCTTCGATTCCCACCATATAGTCATCAGCACCGACATAGGCCAGATAGGGGATTTTCTCCTCCGGACCGCGGTAATCAGGCACATTAATGGCGACGACAGGGATGCCTTTGCTGATAGCATCCTTGAGCGGCTTATCCAAAGCTTTGGCATCGGTAATTGTAACTACCAGACCATCCGGATTACCGGCCACGGCTGTTTCCAGCATATCGACCAGTTTCTGAATGGAGAACTTCTCAGGTCCCAGATAGGTAACGTCACAATTAAACATCTCCCCCGCTTCCCTGGCACCCTTCATAACTACTCCCCAGAAAGGATCACCCGGTCCGCCATGGGAAATGACATAAAACTTAAACCTCTCACCGGTTGGTTTTACGGCTTCCTTCTTACCGGCCGAAAAAGCAAGCAGGCCCGGCAAAAGCAGCAGTCCGATTATTGCCAGCACGACCATCAATTTTTTTCTCATATCATCCTCCTGTTTAATTTTGATTCTATGGGCATTCTAGATACTGCAATATCTATGCCAGATAAAAAGATGTTTCGCTGAATATGATCAAATAAGAGCCGGTTTCCAGGCTTATGCGCTCGTTTTTTTCATCATTTTAGCTTATTATAGGCAGGCCTTTGATTAAAAGCTGAAAAACTTTTTCTAAAAAAACAAAAGGGGAGGCCGTCGGCTGATAACAGCCACTTGTGCGGCTGTTATCAGCCGCAAGATCTGTTCAAACGGTTTTTAAGGTTATACTTGCCTATTTTGTAACGGATAGTGCTTCTTTTAACACCCAGTTCCCTGGCCGCAGCCGTTATGTTCCAATTGCTTTTTTCTAAGGCGCTGAGAAGCAAGCCTATCTCAGAATCTTCCAATTTGTTTAAATTTAAGGCAGGCACTGGCGGGGTAAAATTTTGAAACTCAGGTGGAAGATCAGAAAGCTTAATCTCTTCATTATTATACAGGACTACCGCCCTCTCGATGACGTTGCGAAGTTCGCGCACATTGCCCGGCCAATGATGGTCCCAAAAAGCCTTTTCCAGGCCTGGGGCCAGCCGGCGTGTGCCTTTCCCCAGATCCCTTGCGATTTTTTGTAAGAAATATTCCGCAATAGGTATGATATCCTCCTTTCTCTCTCTTAAGGGAGGAATTTTTATGTTGATAGTATTTATCCGGTAATAAAGGTCCTCTCTGAACAGTCCCTTGTTTACCATCTCCTTTAGATCGCGGTTAGTGGCGCAAATGATTCTGGCGTTTACCTTTATAGTTGTGATGCTGCCCAGGGGTTCGAAGGTCTTTTCCTCCAGAAAGCGAAGCAGCTTTGGTTGAATATTCAGCGGCAGATCACCAATCTCATCCAGAAAAAGAGTTCCGCCGGCGGATAATCTGATTTTGCCCTTGAAATCCTTGGTGGCGCCGGTAAAAGCACCTTTCTGGTACCCGAACAATTCGCTCTCCAGCAAGGATTCAGGGACAGCCGGGCAGTGAATACGCACAAAAGGTTTCTCAGGTCTGTTATCCCCAGCCGTACAACTGAATAAGTGAATTGCCTTGGCAACCAATTCCTTGCCTGAACCGCTTTCCCCAACTATTAAGACAGGGGTTCCCACCATAGCCACTTTTTTAACAGTCTCCATTATTCTGAACATGGCCTGGCTTCTGTAAACTAATTCTCCTTCATGAATCGTGTCTTTCAAGAACCTGTTTTCATTTTCCAGAGTTTCAATATGAAATATTCTTCCGATTATGTGTCTGATTATATCCTTGTTAAACGGCTTGGTTATGAAATCGGCCGCTCCCTTCTTCATGGCTTCCACCGCTACCTCTATGGAACCATAGGCGGTGATCAAGACCAGGGGTATTTCTCTCATCGTTTCTCTCAAAAAGTTCAGGAGGCCGATTCCATCGATATCCGGCATTTTCAGGTCGGAAATGATGAGGTCGACCACCTCGCCATCGGTCAGGTGTTTAATTGCTTCTCTGCCGGTAATGGCAGTGATAACAGCATAGCCGCTGTTTTCCAGGAGGATTTTTAAAATCTGGCACATATCCTCTTCATCATCAACAACCAGTATTCTCTTCATAGAGACTCCTACAGGTTTATTTGAAAAGTTGACCCCTTCCCGGACGCGGATTTTACTTTAATTGAGCCGTTATGCAGTTCTACAATCCGATGGACAATTGATAATCCGAGCCCGGTACCTGAAGTCTTGGTAGTGAAAAAAGGGTTAAAGATCTGTTTTCTTATTTCTTCATCAAGGCCGCAGCCCCAATCCTGTACCTCAATACACAGGTGGTTATTCTCCAGCCTGGTTCTAATCTCAACCTTCCCCGCCGGCACGGAAGCCTGAACAGCGTTTATTACCAGATTGGCGATAACCTGTTCCATAAGATTCCGATCCAGGGAAAACTCAAGGGTGCCCTCCTGCATAAGCAAGCTGATTTTTACACCCGGGAATTTGTCAAGTGGCAGGCTGGCCAGAGAAGCTTCTAAAAGCTCCCTGACAGAGCATAGGGTGCGATTAAGCTTGGGCGGGCGGGCAAAATCCAAAAAATTACTGACAAGCTGGTTCAGGGTGTTAACCTTATTAATCAGCGTATTTATAATCTTATGGTAGTTCTCCTGGTTATTCAACACTTTGAAATCATCCCTAAGCATTTCCGCCGAGACCTTAATGATTCCAAGGGGATTCCGAATCTGATGAGCTACCCCCGCCGCCATTTCTTTGACAGCCGCCAACCTGGAAGAGATAAGCAGTTTTTCCAGTTCCTTTAGATTGGTATCTTCCTTTTCAATCTCAGCATAATTTCTACCGCGATGTAGAACCACGAATCTGTCTGCCACTTCGAAAACCTCATACGCCTTATGGGTGATAAAGATGACCGAAAGTCCCTTTCTCTTAGCTTCCTTGACCAGTCTCAAAACCATTTCCGTCTCTGTTTCGGAAAGGGCGGCGGTCGGCTCATCCAGAATTAAGAGTCTGGCTCCGAAATAGTTAGCCCGCCCGATAGCGATAGCCTGCCTCTCTCCACCGGACAGAAAACTGACCGTTTCTCGCATTGCTCTCAAATTTTTAAGCCCTATCTCCGCCAGCGCTTTCTCGGCTATTCTATCCATTCTTTTGCCGTCGAGAAACCGGAAAGGGCCGATTCTTTTTACCAACTCTCTGCCCAAGAAGAAGTTTCTGGAAATGCTTAAGCGATCGATTAAAGCCAGGTCCTGATAGACCGTCTCAATGCCGGCTTCCCTGGCACCCCAGGGTGAGGAAAAATTCACCCGCCGCCCGGAAAAATAAATCTCACCTGAGTTCAATGGATATAAACCGATCAAAGCCTTTACAAGGGTTGATTTGCCGGCTCCATTATCGCCCAGCAGGCCGACTATCTCTTGTCTGCCGATCCTGAACTCCACGCTGTCCAGTGCGACGACATTGCCGAATTGCACTTTGATATCCTTCATATATACAAGGTTATTCGCAATGAGATTTTTTTCCCTTAAATTCAGGTTATTTACCGTCATAACCCTATCGTAGATACCTGCGTTTAAGCCCTTTAGGGGCCGCTAAAGGAATGATTATTTCTAACCCTACTATAGATTACCGTAATCTATAGAGAATAGAAAAATCAAGTATATCTATGAGGGAAGCAGCAATTCCAACTTGGACGCGCTAATCAAGTGTTGTATAGCGATCGTGGTTTCTTTTTATGCTGAAATCTATAGTTTTAAATGTTTTTGCGTTTGTATTTTGAAATATTCTCAAAAAACTCAGTGTGAATAGTCAAATTCATTGAAAAAGATATTAAAATCATTCCAGCCTGGTACAGATATAATTAAAAGTCGAAAATATTTCTATTATTTTTACAGATATTATAGTTTACAATACATTCAATTCAAAAAAAAGTAATAAAATTACAAAATTTTTGATTTATTACTTGACCTTATTATGGATATTCACTAAAATAGTTTAATATTTCCGCAATATAAGACAGCACTATATAAAATTATTCCAGTTATAAATAATTTTATATCCATCAGGAGGGAAAATGCTTACCAATCTTCGCTCAGGCGCTGAAATCATTATAGATTTGATTCACCAGCAAGGCGTCGAATACATATTCGGATACCCGGGAGGCGCGGCAATTCCATTGTTTGATGCGCTTTTTGACTCCCCAATCAAGCTAATCCTGTCACGCCATGAACAGGGAGCAACCCATATGGCAGACGGCTTCGCCCGCGCTTCAGGAAATCCGGGCGTGGTGCTTGTTACCTCAGGCCCTGGGGCAACCAATACCATAACCGGTATTATGACAGCCCACATGGATTCCTCCCCGATAATTGTCCTCTGCGGCCAGTCTACTAAGGCGAACTTAGGTCTGGATGCTTTCCAGGAAGCAGATGTTTCCGGAATTTCATTTCCGGTCGTAAAACATTCATATCTGATTAAAGACCCGGCTGATATTCCCAGGATAATACGGGAGGCTTTTTTCCTTGCCCAAACAGGAAGACCGGGACCGGTTTTGATAGATATCCCGAAAGATGTATCCTCCGCCGCGATCGAAGCAAACTACAATGACGAATTCCATCTTCCCGGCTATACTGTACCAAAGGAAGGAAGGATCGAAGATATTGAAGCGGCGGCAGCATTACTACAGCAGGCAAAGCGGCCGGTTCTTCTGGTTGGCCACGGGGCGGTCATATCCGGTGCTGAAAAGGCGGTGACATACCTGGTGGAAAAAATGCAAATTCCAGTCACCAACACCCTGCTTGGAAAAGGCTGTTTTCCCGAAACCCATCCCTTAAGTCTCGGCATGCCGGGAATGCACGGCACCGCCTACGCCAATCTGGCTTTGCAGCATTGCGACCTGGTAATGTCCATCGGTTCCCGGTGGGATGACAGGATCGTCGGCAAAATTGACCAGTTCTGCCCGGGCGCGGTAAAAATACATATCGATATCGACCCGGCCGAAATCAATAAAATCATCCAGGTGGACTGCGCAATTATCGGCGACGCTCGCCTGGTGGTTGAAACCCTGGCATCCATAGCCAAAAAAGGGGATACCAAAGAGTGGATCACCCAGGTGGGGAAATGGAAAAAGCAGTACCCCCTTAAATACAAAAAAGAAGGCAAACTGAAAGTTCAGCATGCAATCGACGAAATGTACAAACTGACCGATGGGAAGGCGGTTGTTATAACTGACGTCGGGCAGCACCAGATGTGGGCGGCCCAATTCTATAAAGTGGATTACAGGTTTCACTGGATCTCTTCAGGCGGGGCGGGGACTATGGGCTTCGGATTCCCGGCATCCATCGGAGCAGCCCTGGCTCAACCGGACAAGACGATTGTGGCAATCGTCGGCGACGGCGGTTTCCAGATGACCCAGTCGGAACTGGCTACAGCCGTCAACAATAAGCTTCCGATAAAGATCATGCTAATAAATAATAACTACCTGGGAATGGTTCGGCAATGGCAGAATATGTTCTATGAAAACAGGCTCTCCGGCGTCGACCTGGTTGGGAATCCAAACTTCGTCAAACTTGCAGAAAGCTACGGCTGTAAGGGTTTTCGGATAAAACGGAGCTCCGATGTACGGCGGATTTTGAAAACGGCGCTGGAGTACGACGAAGGTCCGTGTCTTATCGATGTTGAAGTTGAAAAAGAAGAAAATGTATTCCCTATGATACCGGCTGGCGCATCCTTCAAAGACATGATCCTCGAACCCCCCAAAATCAAGCTGAAAAAACCGGTAGGAAGCACATAATTCCTTATGGAGACAGTGAAATTACACACCAGAATCACAAAAGAAAAGGAAGGTTACAATTATG
>JBFMGN010000005.1:0-21692 GCA_040752435.1 Spirochaetota bacterium | reverse complement strand
TACATCATATTCGCTTTTGACTCTGCGGACAGTCTGCTGGTGCACTTAAAGATGTCAGGCCGTTTCGAGATTCAGTCCGGCTCGCAAACTGAAGATAAACATCATCACGTAATCCTTAACTTCGAAGATGGGAGGGAACTATGCTTTCACGACCCGCGCAAGTTCGGAAGGATGATTTTAACCAACCGGCCGGAAAGCGTACTTGGCAGCCTCGGGCCTGAACCATTTGATCCGCTCCTTACTCCACCGGTTTTCCATTGCACTTTGAACCGGCGCAAACGACTCTTAAAACCTCTGCTTTTAGACCAGTCCTTCCTGGGCGGCCTGGGAAATATTTATGCCGATGAAGCCCTCTGGCTGGCTTATCTTCATCCTGAACGGGGCAGCCACACCCTGAACCCCGACGAGGGGGCAGCCCTTCTTAAAGCGATCCGCACGGTTCTGTCGGACGCCTTGAATAACAGGGGTACATCCCTTGGACATGGGGAGGCAAACTTTGCTGCCGAAGGTGAACCGGGCAACCATAGAAACTTCCTTAAGGTGTACCAACGGAAGGGAGAGCCGTGCCCGCGCTGCGGGACTCCTATCACGCGCCTCGTTGTCGGACAGCGCGGCACCCATATCTGTCCGCAATGCCAAAGGAAAACATAAATGAGACTAAAGTTCCATTATGATGTATTCAGTTTTCCTGCCGCCTATTCTTCGAGAGTACTTATGTCCCCTTCAGGCATACCCATAGCTCTGGCTTTAAGCAGCCTTCTCATGATTTTTCCACTGCGGGTTTTCGGCAGGCTGTCCACAAAAGTGATTGTCTCGGGCTTGGCGATGGGACCCATCTCATGTCCTACATGCTCTTTCAGTGCTTCTTCGAGTTTATCATTGCCTGTAATTCCCTCCCGAAGAATTACATAGGCATAGATTGCATGTCCTTTAACCTCGTGGGGCACACCGATCGCCGCGGCCTCGGATACATCCGGGTGGCTGACAAGGGCGCTTTCAACTTCGGCCGTGCCAAGCCGGTATCCGCTCACTTTTATGACATCATCAATTCGCCCTATGATCCAGATATATCCATCTTCATCTTTACGGGCAGAGTCGCCTGTTTGATACATGGTTTTGAATTTGCCCCAGTACTGTTCTTTATAACGATCGGGATCTTTGTAGAGGGTTCTAAGCATCCCAGGCCATGGTTTTTTAATTACCAGATAACCTTCCTCCTTTGGAGGAACTTTTTGCCCGTCCTCGTTTACAATATCGACCTCAACACCAAAAAACGGCAGAGTAGCCGAGCCGGCTTTAAGAGGCGTCACCGGCAATGGAGTGATCATAAAACCACCGGTTTCCGTCTGCCACCACGTATCCATAATCGGACAGCGGTTCTTGCCGATCACCGAATAATACCACCGCCAGGCTTCGGGATTTATCGGTTCGCCGACAGTGCCCAATAATCTTAAGGTACTCAAGTCATGCCTGTTCGGCCAGGCTTCGCCGAAACGCATTAAACCTCGAATTGCGGTCGGGGCGGTGTAGAGGATCGAGATACCGTATTTTTCTATCATTTGCCACCAGCGGTTAGGATAGGGGTATGTCGGGGCGCCTTCGTACATGAAGCTGGTGGCTCCGTTTAATAATGGAGCATACACGATATAACTGTGCCCTGTTATCCAGCCGGGGTCAGCCGCGCACCACCACCGGTCGTCATCTTTCATATCAAAAACATATTTTAATGTAGTATACGTATAAACCATATAACCGCCGTGGGTATGAACCACCCCTTTCGGCCGGCCGGTGGTGCCGGAGGTATAGAGAATAAAAAGCATGTCCTCTGCGTCCATTTTTTCCGTCTGGCATATCGGGCTTGCTATGGGAAGACTCATTAAATCATCGTACCAGTAATCACGCCCCGACTCCATATAAATTTCCTGGTTTGTACGCTTAACAACAATGCACGTCTCGACTGTCGGCTGCCGGGCCATAGCTTCGTCGGCGATTTGTTTTAACTGCACTATCTTTCCCCGTAAAAAGCCGCCGTCGGCTGTTATAAGTACACGGCTCTGAGCATCCTCAATCCGTTCAGCGAGGGCTTCCACACTGAACCCGCCATACACAACACTGTGCGCAGCCCCAATTTTTGCACAGGCAAGCATGGCAATGATTTGTTCCGGAATTCTGGGTAAATAAATTGTAATAATGTCGCCTTTCTGAACCCCCATACTTTTAAGAACATTGGCAAATTTAGAAACAACCCGGTTAAGAGAGAAATAGGAAAATGTCTGTTCTTCACCTGATTCACCCACCCAGATAAAAGCCAGCTTGTTTTTCCTGTAGGTCTTAAGGTGCCGATCTATCGCGTTATGGATGATGTTGGTACTTCCGCCGATAAACCATTTAAAAAAAGGCGGATTACTATCATCCAGGACCTTATCCCATTTTCGATACCATTCCAATTCTTCGGCTCGTTCAGACCAGAAACCCTCAGGCTCTTTCAACGATTGTTCAAATAAACGAGCATAATCCTTTATATGAGCAGTTGAAATTATCTCCTGGGCCGGATAATACAGGTCATTATCTCGATTGTTGCCGCCTGTTGAAGTTTTCATTCAATCCTCCTTCATTATTATAAAGCCGTTTCACCAAGTCAAACAAAACTAGAAAAAGAATATAAGCAATTATATCAGGTTTGAAAAATAATTCAATTTTTTTTATTAAAATGTTAAGAAATTTACTCGATTTAAGGTACGTCGTTAAAACGAGCGCACGACTTAACCCCTATTTACCCATGCGGAAAAACCTCCCCCCTCCCGCAAAGCGAGTTGAAAATATTGTTTTAACGTCATGAAATCAGCAAAACTCCAGTGCCGTTGATCCTGCTCTCTTTAAGAGCGAGAAGGGCATCATCTAACCCGTATGCGGATCTCATCAGCCGCAGGTTAAAACTTTTCCCAAAGGCCTGGGAAGAAATGAAAATGGAGTGCTTCAAACACTCTTCCTCTTCAAGAGTACTTGTTAAGTCGTTCCAAGGTCTCAACCACACAGGAATCGTCGTATCTCTTATCCAAGGCACGCCGTCCTACTATGGTTCGGTGAAGCTCAACACAGGCATCTTCGTAGGATAACTTTCCGAGTTCAGCAATAATCCTGGTCGCCCTGTCAACGAGCTTTTTGTTGGTGGCATCAACCTGGATCATCCAGTTACCTCGGATTCTTCCCAGTTTACCCATGGTACCGGTCGATAGAGTGTTGAAGATCAATTTCACGGCCAGGTGGGTGAACAGGTACATTGGAGACTTTGGAATATCAATGGGTATCACCCACCGGTTGTCCACCTGCGTTCCGGGTACGCCTATATCCAAAGACACGCTCCGGCTGTACTTTGCGCCTTCCCGTCTTAAGTAATCAATAATCTCCCCACAGGGGCTTTTATCCACATTCACCAGTAACAAAACCGATGATGGATGGTCATACCGGGACTCGTCAGGTTCTTTCCCGATTCGATAATCGTAAATCTCTTCACTGCCCAGTTTCGGCGGATCCCGGACGATACGCTCCGCTGCATTCATTATCCGGTAGTCGGCCGAAGTCCAGGAAAGCCCTCGCGGCGGTCTCAGCAGCATATGCGCCCATGCATCCCGTGTATTCCGCAGCGGATCTTTTACAAAGGCCCACGGAACCGCCGAGATTGTATCCCCTGCCTGCCTGAAAGGTGGAAGCATGAAAGTCGGCGTTCTTTCCGTAGTATCGGAAATAATATCCAGAAGATATTCGTCACAGAGGTAGGTTACTTTCCCACCCGCCTGGTAGGTTTCGGTTTCGAGATCAATGGCATCAGCCAATCCTGCCAGGGCAGTGCCTGAGGAAAGACTTAAAACCAGGCGGTCAAACAATTCAGCGTAATTTGATGCAGGTATCACCCCGGTTGCCATATCATGAGTTTCCGGGTTTTCCTCGACTGCTATGGCGGAACAGGCGCATTCCACGGCGGCGCCTACTATAAGCAGCTCCGAGGTAGCGGCTTGAAGCCTGGTGGAACCGGAGAGGGCCATAGGCCCGGTGGAGAGGTCGAGTTTTACAATACCCGGGCATTCTATCACCCGGCGGGAGCGCTCGATATGCGCAGCCAGAACCTCGGCCGGATTGTTGAAAACGAAAAATACCTGTAAGCCGCGGTCGTAGGCCTCCCATGCGGTTCCGATTACTGAGGATGTTTCCCCGCCCTCGGTTAAGGCCACCATCAGGTCCCCGGCGGCAAGGCCCGCGTCTCTAACCTGCTGTCGGCCGAAAGCCTGATAATCTTCGAAATTTTCCACTGACCGGATGAGGGCCCGGTCACCCCCTGTCATAATGCTGTAACCGGAAGCGGCCCGCTGCCGGTACAAATCGTATCGGCCTGGGAACCGGAGCGCCGCCTCTTGCCAGAAAAGCCGCCACATCTTCTCCAGCAGGATGGAAAGCCGGCCGGTGGCACCGCAACCGGAGAAACAGACTCGCCGGCCTTCCCTGGCTGCACGGCCTACCGCTTCTACCAGCGCAGTAAACTCTTTACCCCGAAAAATTTCCGCGGCCTTGGGCGGTATATCCCGGTCTACAGATAGAAGCAGCGCGGCTCCAGAAGCAGTGTCGTGCTGAATAGTCTGACTGAAGGTTCGGGTTTTTGGATGGGGTTGTTCCGTTGGTAAAAACCCCAGGTGAAACTGGCGCTCCTCTTGAAGAAAGTGCCTTGCTTCCTTAAGGGCTTCTTTATTGATGGCTGCCTCCATTTAGTGCCTCCTTCCGATCTTGTTATTTCGAGTTCTTTGAAAAATCGAATATAGGTGAGAACCGCCCGGGGAGTGTTAAAAATATCCCTTCCATTGCTTTTTGAAAAGAGTGTACCATCCGGCCAAACCTGTCTGAAGCTGCCGCCAAACCGTATAACCCGTTATAGGGGAGCGTAGCCATTCCAGATATGATTTTTATAGGCGCCCGGTTGTAAATCTATCCCCCCTCTCCGCCCTCCGTGTTCTCTAAAGCGAAATTCTTTTACATCTTATACACGAAAAAGAAAATTTCACACAGAGCACACAGAGATTAAGGAGCGCAATAAGGATGCGGACAATAGGCAGAACTGCTCCTGCCTGGATTATAATGCTTAAAGTGAGGCAATTTCAAAACCAGAATTTATCAGCCACGGAAAAACACGGAAAGATATTTTATGATAAAACTCCTCTGTGCTCTTTGTGTTCTCTTAAGCAAAATTCTTCCTCTTCTTTTCTCCCTGTTCTCTGTGTTCTCTGTGCGAAACTTCTCGATACATTATGCTTCAAGAGGAATTTCACTTTAGAGTACACAGAGATTAAAGAGCCCCCATTTACGGTGAATTATGGGTTGACCGAATGTTTACATTTACTTCGTAAAAAATATATGGTTTTTTAAGGCGCCCTTCATTTAATTATAAGCTTCTCTTCTGGAAAGCACAAGTTTTAGAACTATACAGGAACAGCCGCACCCGCGCAGGGACCCATCAACCGCATGCTGTCCGAATACGGTAATACGGTCTCTGAACATGCCATGATGGAAAAATTGATACTCGATTCAGTAAAAGAGTGCGCCTTGGTTGTTGATTATTTAAAAATTATTCCTGACAATTTTTACAGGGAGTAAAGTCGGGAAAATGGAGCGTCTTCTCACCGGCCGTACCGTTTGCGGAGAGTCTCCAGGTTTTTGCCGAATACTTCATAAAGTTTATCACCGAACTGCAACTGGATTTCCGCCAGGTAAAAATCGTGGATAATGTACTCCTCGATGGATTTTACAAGGCCCTGGTTCCGGGTCCAAACAATCTGGCAGGGCTTAACACCCCCTAAGGAACCGCTTATACAGGCGGAGGAGTCGACCACGCAGTCGATGGTGCGTCCAAGCTCTTCAACTCCGGCTAAGGCTTCAGTCTGATGATAGTAAATTGTCCCGAAACCGGGATTTGTCTTACCGTAAATAAGGAAAAAGAGACGGCTGCCTCTTTTATGGGCGTCGTTAAGTATTTTTTTCAGTTCTGAAAGTTCTTCGTCCCACAACCCGATATAGACGCTTAGCCTGGCTGAGCTTATAAGGTTTACCGTTATGTTGAGAGCTTCCTTTCTGTCTGTGATATTCCAGACTGGATCAAAATCCGAGGAAAATGCGAGTCTGTCAAGATTTACCTTAAGTCCGCCTGTAAACCGTTCATTGTCGTTTTTTAATTTTACAATAAGTTCATTTGGCGAAAGTGGAGAAAATTTCTGGGGGTTTTCCGATGCCATTCCGACAAGCCCTTTTTTTATCAGACGCCTTGTAATGTCGTATACCCGTGAATGCGGAACGCCGGATACCTGGGATATGGCGTAGGCGCTGGCAGGATGCTGGTTCAAGAGGGATAGATAAACCTTAGCCTCGTATTCCGTAAAACCGAGTTCTTTAAAGTAGAAAATAGCTTCTTCAAGGGATATGTTCATATCTGTTTCCAAGAATTTTCTTCCCCAGGCAGGAGAGTATAAAACCGTCCACCCTATCGGCGCGGGGCTTGTTCTGGGCCGTTGTTTTACAGGCAATATCCAATACCCGCATTAGTCCGGAACGCGCTATCATTTCCATGGATAGATGCATTTCACGGTTTGTCAAGCCGCCGGCGAAAACCCTGTGGCCGAGACCTTCCAGAACATCCGGGTTAAACCGTACATAAAGGCCCCGCGTTCCGGCAGCCGCAGACCGTAAAGCTTTGTGCATCACATCATTAATTCCAAGGGCATCAATATCTTCTATCGTGAAGGCTTTTATTCTAAACCGGTTTATGATTTCCGCCTCATCCGGGGCCGCTTCCCTTAAACCGATTAAAACTATGTTTTCCGGTGACAGATGAGGTGCTATGCTCAACGGCTGCGATAGTCGGTTGGTAATTCCCGGGTTCGTATACCCTAAGGCCACGGATAAAAGACTTTTAGGAGGAATCTCGTTTTTTCTGTGTTTTCCAGTTATGGTCTTAAGGGAAGCCTCGCTGTCAAACCAGATAAGACCGAAGTTGTCCAAAACCATGGATAGTCCCGACATGGCGCCAAGGGTTATAACAGGCTCGTTTTCCAGTAACAGGGTTATGTTATTCGGTTGTATAAAGGCGGCAATCAATCCAGCGGTAGATGAGGTATCGGAAACAATGTTCTCTTCTACCATCACCGCATAACCCAGAGTCTCCAGATCGTTTTTCAGCTTTTGCCTTTTTATGAGATGGGTGTCTCCCAGGAGATGCACAGTTTTTTGTGCAATGCTTTCGCTTCCGCCCGATACGAATTGTTTTTCCACATAGACTGATGTCATTGAGGCGAGGAGCGCCGCATAATCAAGGGTAAATCTAAGGCGGGCGCCGAGTGTTACCGGCGGTGAAGCGTCCGTAACGTCGATGATAAGATGATCGCTTGATGCCCCTAAAATTCTAAGCTTTGAATCCAGCGGGTTAAGGCCTTCAACATGGACATCTTCTCTTCCTATGTTTAAGATTCCCCGCATTCTTTCTCCCCGGTCTGTGAAAACCGGTTTCTCCCCGAAAGCATCTTCTCCGGAAATCCCCAGCGGTATCGACGGTTTTTCTTTCAGTTCTATTACCTCGGCCGAAAGGATAAATGCATCCTGGGATGTTCCAGGCCAGGGGTTCCGGTGGACTGTTTCTTTCCCTAAAAGAATTGCTTCGCCTATACGCAAATGGTTTATCCCTTCCGGCATACCCCCGGAGGCAAGGAGAGGCAGGGAACTTGAATTACCCCCCGAGATATACTTAAGGGATAAACCGAAGAGTTTTTCCAATCGCCGGGCGTACGTTACAAGGGCCGTCATATTTTCGGTTGAGGGAATTACCCCGCCGTAACAAGTAAGGTTGGTTCCCAGCCCGACTATCTTCACACTGGGTAGTTCCACAACTTCCCGAGTAAACGGGATAAGATCATCCGGCCATATTCCCTCCCGTAAATCGCCCAGGTCCACCATCAAGATGATCTCGTGCACTACGCCTCTTTTCTCAGCCGCTTCCGAGATGGCTTTTATTACCGGGAGTTCCGAATTGAGACTGATATCCACCGAACGTACAATCTCATCGACCAGTGATAAGGGCGGAATACGGAGAAGCATAATGGGGCATGCAATCCCGTTCGCCCTCAAACGGTGAATATTCTCCAGCCGTGATTCTCCGATGCTTTCAACACCGCCTTTAATCATGGCCGAGGCCGCCTGGGGCAGGCCGCATGTCGCTTTGGTAACACCCGTAAGGTTTATAGAATGCTGCCTGCAAAGAGCGGTTATCGCCCGCGTGTTTGCTTCGATTTTTTCCAGATCAATGTGCAGAATGGGTCCGGGCATCAGGTTACCTCACTTGATTTTTCACACCCGCGATCTTGCGGAAATCTTAAGGCTGGCCAAAAGCAGGTTAAGCGCGGCTTCCGGCGCTTTGTGTGAAAGAACGCCGGCGGAAGCCATGATGTAATCCCTGTCCAGAAATATTCTTGCATCTTCTTTAGGCAGCAGTTTTCTCCTGGCAGGATCCCTCTTGATTGAAGAGAGAATTTCTTCTCCGCCGCCGAGGCGGGTAAGAGCGCCGCCGGTTCCGATAATTGAGCGGACGGCTGTCAGGTCCCGCCCGTCCACAAGCTCATTCCGGCCGAAAGCGCCGTATGCAACCTTCAGTTCACCGGCGTGACGCCACAGGGCGAGACCGGCGGCAAGCCGGGTAAGCTCCAGGGTAACAGCTTTCTCATCCTCAGTTTCCGGTATGCTTTTCAACTGCTCAATCCCTTGTAGCCTGGTTCCGGAAGCTTCCTCCACCCGCCGGGCATTGAGGAATACACCCAGATCCCCTTCCACGGTCCTCTTTGAGAAAGGTTCCGGGGCAATCCGCATGGCTGAAAAAGTGCGGGAACCGGCTGTGACGGAATGGATATCCGTGGTTGCGCCTCCCACATCAACGGTAACGAGATCACCCATCTCTTTATAGAGCAGTTCCGCCGCCTTAAGGACAGCCCCAGGGGTGGGGATTACATCGCCGGTCAGCAGGGTTTTTATTTTTTCCATTCCGGGGGCATTCACGATATGCCGGGAAAACACTTCATGGATAATATCCCGTACCGGTTTCACGTTCAACTCGTCGATGGCCGGATAAACATTATCCACTACCCAGAGGGTTTTGCCGGTGTTATTGAAAATGCGTCGAATTACGGAAGCGACACTCCTGTTTCCGGCGTAGATTACCGGTGCGAAGCTGGCCGATCCGGCGATCTTCCGGGCGTTGGCAAGCACAACTTCCCTGTCACCATAGTCGATTCCCCCTGCCAGGAGGATCAGGTTAGGAGAGGAGGCGACTATGTCATTAAGGTCATCGTCCGATATAATTCCCGCGGTCGTATAAACGAGATTCGCCCCCGCACCCAGGGATGCTTCCCGGGCCGCCCTTAAAGTCATATCCCGGGTCAGGCCGTGGACGCTCATCCTTAAGCCACCGGCGGCCGAGGCGGAGGCCATGAACTCGGCGCTTTTCGTATCAATCGAAGATTCCTCCTCAAGCCTTTGTTTGGCACGTTCAAAACCAATCTTCACATCGCCTTCCTTCACAGTCGTAAGGGATATTCCCTGGCCGAGAAAACGGGGTGTGGGCGTAGAAATACCGGCGAAGGCTGAAACTTTTGTAATAGTGCTGCCTATTTCCGCTATTATGAACTCTGCTTTAGTCATGTTATTATTTTTACTATCCTTTATCGATATTTCCGCACCGCCTTAACAAGGAAACTTGCCACCGCGTGTCCTTTTGTTCCCCGGCCGAAGCCTGCATCCATTCCATTTTCCCGGGCCATTTCGTTGGTCACCTGGGTGCCGCCGGCGATGATAATCAGGCTGTCCCGTATTCCCCGCTCCACCGCCAGGTCGTTTAAACGTTGCATGTTAAACCTGTGAATATTGTTATGGGTGATAATTGTTGAGATTAAAACTATTTTTGCCCCTGTCTCCTGGGCGGCATCCAGCACTTTGGAAACCGGTACCGATGTGCCCAGATAGTGGCATGTGAAGCCATACTTCTCCAGGCCGCCGTGTTTTATATCCAGTATCTCCCGCATTCCAACAGAGTGTTCATCTTCACCAACGGTTGCCGCTACAAGAACAAGTTTTCGATCACGAACGAATCGGGCTATCTCTTCCTCGGGCAGCAGTTCTTCCTTTTCAGCGATGGTGATATCCGATTTACGGATACCTTGTGTAAGAATGCCTTTTACCTCGACCAGTGTCCCCTCCGAGGGGTGTAATATCCGCCTGTGGATTATCTCCGGTTCTGCCAGCCCCATCTTTGAAGCCATACTAAGGGCCGCGGCTTCGGCTGTCTTAAGATTCTCCGGTATAAAAAGGGTAAGGCAGACAACCCCATCTCCGGATCTTTCCACCTCCGGGAGAATGATGTCTCTCTTGCGGTTAAGTTTTTCAAGCCGGCGGTTAACATTATCCTCCTCGTCAAGTTCGTCGATGTAGATTATCTTTTCGGGGCGGCACAGGGTACAACCCCCTATACTGTCGCAGGCTTTTATCCCGTTTCCGGAAGCAAGGTTTGGATCAAAACTATTATGACCGAAATGCCGGCATACAGGGGCACCATAATCAGCTTCCCGTTTCACAATGCTTCCGGCAGCCACCCCGCCGCCGGCCTGGCGGAAAATCCCGTCTCCTTTTCTCTCGGGGTAGGTACCTGAGTCCACAAAGAAACCTTGCTCCACGGCTGCATAATATCCCCCGAGTTCAAGAATTTCTTCGAGAAAAAGCACCGCCCGTTCCTTGATTTCCCGTACCCGGCGGTAGAGCTCCCCCTCCCTTTTCACCTCCACCAGGTCCTTCAACCCGTCAAGGCCCATGAAAGTTTGCCTGGATGTGTTCACCCCCAGGATATTGTTGTAGTGCCACGGCAGGTTCCGTCCCTCATCCGGGGTTATGGTGCTTTGAATATCCACTGAAGTAAGGCGGGATATCAAAGTGTCCAGCACATGGGTGATCGTTGCCTCCGAAGTATCAGATTCCATGTACCGGGTATTCTGCTGAGCCCTGAACTTGAAACCTTCGAATAAATCCCTGACAGCCACGGCATAGGGAAGGTCGATGGAAATTTTCGGCGCCGGAGGGGAAGTAGGCGGAACCGTCGAAAGGGCAATATGGTCTTTGTCCATCCCTGCTCCTAAAGAAAATGCGCAATTAATGGCATGCTGGACCAGCACTTCCGGTAGAATCTTCCACGCCTTAAGGGCTGTTGCATTGGCATTGTGCGCGCCGTCTATCTGCAGGATGCCTGCCCCCGCCATAATGGTTTTCGCCTCGGCCGCATCGATAAAAGAACGGTGCATGTTGATGTTACGGTAAAGGACATTATACTGGGGATCCTGATGGGCTCCGTTGACTCCTTCCTCGGAAAAGAGAACCGCAATTTCGGCACCGGCGACTCCGCTTACGTATGAATGGAAATTGATGGGTCTGCCCACCTCGTCTTCGATAAAATCCAGGGCTTTCCTGGTGGCCCTGAGCTGTTTCCGGGTAATCGGAACACCCCCGACACCCTCAGGGGTTCCCTCGATAAGACCGTCGAAGTGGGACTGCCCGGTGGTACGGATAACCATTATGTGATCAGCGCCATGCCAGGCCGCCATCCGCATCCGACGAATATCATCCTCGAACCGGCCGGAGGCGATCTCGGTTGTAATTACACAGTCGCACTGAGGATCGATATTGTCGAAGTATCGCGCCGAGGGAAGGGGGATGGAGTTTTTAAGGGGCAGTGAAGTATCTTTCAAGATAAACGGTCCTGTTTTCTGGTCGGCTGCTTTTACCCGCCATGTCCAGCCCTTTCGCCGGGGCTGGTATGCTTCAAGGTTTTTAAGAAGCTCCCTGATATCGATTTTTTCATCCGGGTTTAATGTCATAATGCCCAGTACCTCCCCTCGATCATTCTTAAGCCCGCTTCCCGGATACTGACACCCTCTCTTTCGGCGGCTTTCACAACCAGGGCGCCGACGCCATGCCCGAGAACTCCTTTTCCCATTGCCAGGCTAACAATGGCTTTCGCCTCAATACTGGAAAAACCCATACGCAGGAGAACGGAACGTTCTATGGATGGGCTGGTGTGGGTCCTGGCCTCCTCCAAAAGCGGGGCGACGACCTTTTCAGCCAGTGCCCAGAATCGGTCCTTAAGCTCCTCATCCGTCAAGTTTTTCAGGTGTTCCCTGCGTAGCTCAAAATCATCGCTCCGTTCCATCGCCGCAGCCTCCTGTCAACATAAAATTTTTTGCACTTAAGTTAAATCTTCCCAATATAAAATCTTGTCTAAAAGATCCTCCCGGACTCGGGTGTCTTCAAGGATGAACCGCCGGTCGGCATCTTGTAACAATTCTCCCTCTGGCAAAATAGAGAGGGCTTTTCGAATGTAGGCCCTGCGAAGCCGGTCAAGATCAATAGCCTGCACTTCTATCTGGGACGGGTGTTCCGGCAGCACAATACGAGTCCCCGGAATATTATCCTTCGGATCTCCTCTTTTTACTTCAATGCCCATTGCCATAGCCTGGTTAAGCTGCGCGATAGGATGTTTTCCGGCTCCGGTATATTCGGTTTCCTGCACGACAAGAATCCGATGCTCTTCCATCTGCCGGGCAAGAGAAAATCCCGCAGCCAGAGATGTGTTTCCCGCCGGCCCCCGCTCCATCCCTTCCAGTTCGGCCAGCGCCTGGGTTATGTAGAAGACTTCGCCCTGAGTTACGGTAACATAGCGATCCATGTAGCGGAGGGGGCGGGCGGCGTTGAAGGGCACATCCGTTCTGTCCGGCCATGAGGCGAAGGGAACACCGAAGCCCGTATGACCGGTGGTAAAGGATTTCCGGTTGAAATCACGGTCAGAAGCCATATGCAGTCCCTGAAGATCAACGCTTGCCCCTACCAGCCGGGTATGGCGCGCGCCTGCTTTCAGAAGGCCCCGGCCTGTGCCTGTGATGTTGCCTCCTCCGGCATGGGTCGCCACTACCACATCGGGAAATACGCCTTCTTTCTGGTGAATCTCAACGGCGATTTCGTATCCCAGGGTTTCAATCCCCAAAACCGAGAAGGGAGTGTAGAGGGATGCGTTGAAGAAACCCGTTTCTTCCAGGATCAGCAGAAAAACGTAAAACAGTTCCGGTCCAACACTTAAGCGCACCACCTCGGCCCCGTAAGCCTCACACGCCCTTGCCTTTTCCAGTATTTCCGGCTGGGCAATACCTCGGGAGTCGAAGGCTTCCTGTACTATTATGCACGGGAGCCCGTACTTGGCGGCTTGGGATGCAACCGCAGCCCCGTAATTGCCGCTGGTTGCCGCGGCAACACCGGGGAAGCTGCGTTTCTTGGCCTCGTAGACCGACAACGACGCCCGCCTGTCTTTAAAGGAACCCGACGGGTTCGCCGCTTCATCCTTTACGAATATTCTCCCACCCTTCCCCTTAAGAGATACCTTCCGTACCAGACGGGTAAGGTTTTTCAGTTCCACCAGAGGGGTCTTCCCGACTGCGGTTTCCGCCTGAACCCGTGCAGTTTCTTCCAGTGTATAACCGGTATCGGAAAGGAGTCGCTCGTAATCGAAAGCCAGGGTTCCCGTACGATAATGTTCATAATCGATCCCTACGGATTTTCGGATGATTGAGCCTCTTCGCTCCATTACGTCCTGATACGCCATTTTAGTGTTCCTTAAGCCGGGTGTTCCTGCTCTTTTTGTTCCCGCACAATCCGCCTTACTTCATCTCCGATGGAAAGAAACTCCGGCGGTGGAGGCCCAAAAGTGTGGTGGTATGAAGGCTGTCCTTCTGCGAGGATACCTTTCAGGCGCCTGCCGCTCCTTGTCAGTATCTCCGTCGTCGCGCCCAGGTCTGCATCCTGTTGCAGAAAACCGCATACCCTCATCTCCAGGGGAACTTTCGAAGTCTCTTCAGGCAGGTGGGGCGCCCTCTCACCGGCTTCAAGGACAACTTTTCGTATTTCCACCCATGTTCCTTTTTTGATCATTGGCTTCTCCCGAAACGTTCAGCCAGCACGCTCCGAACATCCCCCATCAAGGCAGCGGGAACCGGCAGGTCCGCCATGGTAAGGAGGCCCGGTTTCGCGCTTAGTACATGTGGGATCATATTGACCGCCAGGGCAATGGTTCCCAGACCGCCGGGTATCTCCGGTGAGCTTGAAAAATTGATATCGGGTCTGCCTTTGATGCTGATGGAGTCGCCTGTCTCAACACCCCCCAGGTGGGGGTAGACCTGCTGGGGATGAATTAAGGTGATTATCGGTTTCCCATCCCTGTAGCCTACCCCGATATGTTCTAAGCCGGCAGTCTGTCCCGGTTCGACGGTCATAACCGGGGTAACACGCCGCACCGTGCTTAGGATCGGTTTCCTGGTCTGTTCTATCCGGTCGATCTTCCATCCCAGAGAGCGGGCTATCAGGCTGATGGATTCGTTAAATCCGAAATGCCCGGCAACCGTGCCGTCGGCCAATCCTTGTTCGAACTCCGCCGGCGTCAGTCCAACCCCCTGGGTTTTCAAAACCGAGTATCCGTAGGGAGATAGATCGTTCACCCTGCTGGCAGTAATGGACTCTACCGACAGGCACACGCCGGTCAAGGCAATGATAAGATAGTCCAGTACAAAGCCGGGATTTATCCCGGTTCCGAGGACGGAAACCCCCTTATTGAGAGCGTGGGAATGAATCTCCCCCGCCTTTTCAGGGGAACTGAACCACGGGTAACTCATCTCTTCGGCTATTGAAATAACATTCGCGTCGTATTCAAGGGCGGTCATAATGTCTGGATACACTTCGTTCATCCGGGAACCTGTAGTCTGGATTACCACATCCGGGCGGACCGCTTGAAGGAGATTACTCAGGTTATCCGAAAGTTTCAGGTTAAGATCCCTGTCCAGGTTAAAAAGCCGGCCTAAATCGATTCCAACCCGTTCCTTCCGCTTTCCAACCGCGCCGGCAAGCTGAATCCCATCCTTCTCCAGCAATAACCTTCCGATTCCTTCCCCCATACGGCCGGTACCAAGGAGTACGACTTTTATTCGATTGTCCATCTTCATCTCCTTCATAACCGGTCTTATAAAAAGCGTTCTTTCAGTATCTCCCTTAAGCCAGGCTTTGATCTCTCTTTTAATTCGTATCGCACCCGAACCGTTGGTTTGTTGATTTTGATAAGCCGGCCAAGATCAATCGGGGTCGCAATAATAACTGTATCGCAGTCCGTCTTATTTATGGTCGCTTCCAGGTCTTTAATCTGCCTTTCACCGTACCCCATGGCGGGAAGCAGTGAGCCTATCCCTGGGTATTTTTTGAAGGTTTCGGTAATGGTACCCGCGGTCCACGGGCGGGGATCAACCAGCGCCTGAGCATTAAACCGCCTGGCCGCTACGACCCCTGCGCCGTATTGCATCTCTCCATGGGTTAAGGTGGGCCCGTCTTCCACTACCAGCACCCGCTTGCCTTTAATGAGCTCCGGCTTATCAAGTTCCAGGCTGGAATCCGCTTTTATTACCTGTGCCTTTGGATTGTATTTTTTGATATTACTCTCCACCTGTGCGATTTTTTCCGGTTCAGCACTGTCCATCTTGTTGATGACGATGACCTGGGCCCTTAAGAAATTTGTCTCTCCGGGATAATAGGACAGCTCATGCCCGGGACGGTGGGGATCAACCACAACAATTTCAAGGTTCGCATAGTAAAAGGGCGTATCATTATTCCCGCCATCCCAGAGTATGATATCCGCTTCCTTTTCGGCCTCCTTAAGAATGGCGGCATAATCGACGCCCGCATAGATAATCCTGCCGCGATTAATATGGGGTTCGTATTCTTCCATTTCTTCTATTGTACAGTGATGTTTATGGAGATCTTCTATGGAAGCAAAACGTTGGACACTCTGGGCAGACAGATTTCCGTACGGCATGGGATGGCGTATAGTCACAACCCGTTTGCCGGCAGCACTCAAGATGTCCGACACCGCCCGGGTGGTTTGGGACTTGCCGCACCCCGTCCGTACTGCACAGACGGAAACAACCGGTTTTAAAGACTTTATCATTGTTTGTACCGGAGAGTTCAGTATAAAACTAGCGCCGGCAGCCGTTGCAATTGAACCGATATGCATAACATGAGCGTGGGGAACATCGGAATAGGAGAAAACAACCTCCTCAACCTTATGCTTTTGAATGAGTCGCGCAAGCTCTTCTTCCGGGAAAATCGGGATTCCATCGGGATAGAGAGAACCTGCCAGTTCCGGCGGGTACTTTCGACCATCGATATTGGGAATTTGCGCGGCGGTAAATGCGACGACTTTGTAATTCGGATTATCGCGATACAGGACATTAAAGTTATGGAAGTCCCTGCCGGCTGCTCCGCATATAAGGATCTTTTTCATAGGTGCTCCTGATTTTATTACTACTCTAATAGTAATATTACTGCTGAAAAAAAGAGGAGTCAAGCCGCCGGGGCAATCCTTACCGCCTATCTCCATATTCTACTTTCAGTATATCGGTTTTGGTAAAATTATCGCCTTTGAATAACAGGGGTTCAATGGAGTAATTAATGCCGAAGAATCGATTACCTTAAGGCAATCCAATTTTCATCGTAAGTCACTTTGTTAAAAATACCTCTTTAAGCCGAATAACAAGCCCCTCGCATACGGCAGATGCAACCGCATCTTCGGCAAAGTACACCTTCGGATTCTCCGGGTACCGGCAGCGTTCATCCAACAGATACACATGGACGAATTCGTTTCCCGGGTCTACCACCCAGTACTCATGTACACTGTGCTTTTCATAGAGTAGCAGCTTTTCATTTAAGTCCTTCTTGGCAGTGTAAGGTGAAAGTATTTCTATAATTAAGTCAGGCGAGCCTCGGAGCCCTTGCCTGGTAAGCTTGGTTGAATCGCATATGACGGTGATATCGGGCTGCACAACTGTGATAACTTCATCATCCGGCTGTTCAGGATATTCCGGTAGAATTACATCGAAGGGGCTTAAAAAAACTTCGCAAGTTTTTCCGTGGAGATAATTTATTATCTGCCGAAATAATTCCCTGGATATTCGTTGATGATGCGTATTTGGGGCTGCGCTCATGTTCCAGGCAACACCTTCGATAATCTCCCACCGTTCATCTTCAGGCCAGCTCATGTAATCGGCATAGGTGTATTGCTTTTCTTTTTTCACTGCCGGATATCCCATTCGTCTCATTCCTCCATTATACAACGAATAACAGTGGAATAATAGCTGGTGATTTGATGGAATCACAGGTTTTCTGCTTCCTCGCGGGCAATTCTGCACCACCGGACTGCATTCTCGGGATTATGCCCGAGGGTATGGTTGTCTTTCATGATAAGTTCAACGATGCAGTTTTTCATGTAACGGAGATGTTTTCGTAAGTCCTGCCGGATTGCATCTTCATCAATTTCCGGCGTTGCCAAAACTGAAGGTCTTGGTTTGATGGAGAGAATATAGTTATCCTTAAGCATTTCGGCCATTTTTTCCCAGTTCGCCCAGGGGGATGTGGATATACGCCGCAGCCTTGGAATGTTTTTTATGATATGCCACCGTGAATCCACCGGCTCACAGCATCCGTAACAGTTAAGTCCGAACTTTTCCAAAATCGTTTTTTGATAGGGGAAGATAAACTCGGAGAACATTTCCGGTGAAACCCCGACAGTCTCCTGGCTTTCAGCGAAACCCCACATATCGATAGTTCTTACTTTATCCGGATTGAAATCTGTTTGGGGCAGTTGTTTGGTCCATCCGAATCCCCCGGAACCGACATAGGTACCCTCGCTATTTAGTGCGAGCAGCCTGTTCTTTTCCAGATATTCCAATTTAGTAAGATGGCCGTCTCTTAAGAAAGCCATCATCCGGTGCACCCATTCCGGCTTATCATACATATCCAGCATGAAGTTTTCCAATCCTCTCAAGGTGATAAATTCCCACGTCATGCCGAGGGTCCACCACCACACGCCGCGCAGGCGCACTTCAAGGATATCCCCAAGTATGTCATGCGCGAGATTTTTGATTCTCTCCGTCATTGGGTAATCAACCATGATTTCGGGAAACCGGAGTTTGGGAAAATCCGTCGCATAATCTTTTAACGGAGCTTTCCAGGTATAGGAGCCGCCGTCATCCCCCCCGATCTTTTCCGCTTCAAGGCCCCAGCCCGTATCCAGGTAGTTGTATGGAACGTTGAAGTACGGTTCGATGACTCTATCGTCTTTCATTCTTTCGCCCCAGAAAATTTCCTTCCGGAGAGCCATTTCCCAAACCCTGAAGAGAGGTTTTGCACACAGTATCTGATCCTGGGTTATAATTTCATTCCAGCCGTTTTCAGGATCGCAGAAAATCAGGGGTCGTGTGGCTTCGAGATCGTTGTGTTTAAGCCACAGTTTCTTTTTCTCTTCTTCGGTGGGACAGGCTGCCAAAGCCGCCGCTTTTTTCGCCAGCTCCCGTAATACGTGTCTTTCGTTTTTGCTGATGGTAAGATCCCCCGTTATGCCGTGGGTTGTGCTTAAACCGGCGGCAGTCTGCTCCAGAGATGGATCTTTTTTCATGGAAAATTCTCCTGCGTTTATGGTTTTTTACTGTTTACAAAGAACGAGGGATTAAAAAAGAAAAAATCCATTCAGGCGAGCTTCGTTTTCCTGTTTTCGATGAAAAGATCTAAAAGAGCGGCTATCATCAGGACTAACCCATAAACCATATACGTCCATTCATAAGGAAGACGTGCAATCGTCAGAGCATTCTCAATGACGATGATTATCAACGCGCCGAGGAATATACCGGCCATGCTTCCCCTGCCGCCTAACAGGGAAGTGCCGCCGACAACGCAGGCCGCAATAATCCGCAGCTCCCACCCGGTACCGGTACGGGAGGAAAAAGCTGCGACATGGACCGTCTGCATAGACGCAGCGAAAGCGGTTAGGAAACCCACCAGCATAAAACAGCCTATTTTTACCAGGTCGGTATTGATACACATAGAGCGTGCCGCTCCACAGTTGTCGCCGGTAGAATACACCCAGTTGCCGAACTTGTGCTTATGAAGGATAAATATTAAAATAAGAGTGAAAAGTACCAGCCATACAGCCTGCATAGGAAAGAAATTTCCAATTTCCTTTGTGAGCATCCCCTTAAAGGCGGTATGGGCCGATGTGTCCGCCGGTAATTGAATACCCCCGGTAGCCAATAAGGTTATTCCCCGCCAGAACATCATCGTACCGAGGGTGGCCACGAAAGAGAGTATTTTGGCCTTTACAGTTATCAAGCCGTTTATCAGTCCTGTACCTAAGCCGCATAACAGGGTAATAAGGAAGGCAAGAAAAGGATTTACGCCCGTGTTGAAAAGCTGGGTGAATACAAAAGAAGAAAAAGCAAGAACGGAGCCTACTGAAAGATCAAATTCGCCTGCTATCATAAGCATCCCGGCACCGAGAACAATGACGCCGAACTCAGAACCGTATGAAAGAAGGTTTTCAAGGTTTCCAACGCGGATGAAATTATGCCCCGGTGAAAAAATTGCAAGCAGAATTACTAGAATGAAAAGAATTGAAAATACGCCGAAAGCTTTAAACCGCAGGAAGAAACCCGCCTTTGAATTATTGCCCCGTTTTTCCAAGCCAGTCTTCTCCCCCAAACCTAGACTACCTTGCCCAGGGTACCGGTAACTATTAGATCCGACAGATCATCCACGGTGGTGTCGCATGTTCTTATATCTTGCAAGACCCGGCCATGGGCCAAAACTACAATCCGGTCGGCGACTGAATAAACATGATGCAGGTTATGGGTTATAAATATAACCGCAATACCTTTCCGTTTAAGTTCCCTGACAAATTCCAATACTTCATGTACTTCTTTTACTGAGAGGGCGCTGGTCGGTTCATCCAGGATTACCAGTTTTGCTTCAAAATGGAGCGCCCTTGCAATTGCAACCCCCTGCCTTTCTCCCCCGGAGAGTTTGAAAACAGGAGTTTCAGAGGAGTTCAGATGGAGCCCAAGACTCTTCAACGCCTTAAGGCTTTCCTCAGCCATGACTTTCTCTTTAAGGAAACCGGCGTTACTCGGTTCCCGGCCCATGAAGATATTTCTTGAAATACTTAAGTGGGGTGCCAGGGCTTGTTCCTGATAGACAGTTTCTACGCCGAGGGCGCGTGCATCTTTCGGATATGAGATGGATACTTTTCTACCTCCCCAGTAAATTGTCCCGGTATCCGCCTTGTGGTACCCTGATATGATTTTAATCAAGGTGGATTTTCCGGCACCGTTATCGCCGACCAATCCTATAGTCTCCGCCTTATGGACTTCCAGATCGATGTCTTCCAGTGTATGCATTTTCCCAAACCATTTGTTAACCTGCACTATTTTTAAGAGAACTTCACCATTTTCTTTACAATTAGACTCTGTCATTGCCTACCGCCTTTCCTTATTCTGCCAAGCAAATATTTATAATATAGCAATAAATTACAGGACCCCGGTAAAGATTATCTCTTTTAACCTTCCGACCGCCTGTTCATAAAGTCATTAAGAATTACAAAAAGAATTACGGCTACGCCGATGAACGCATCCACGCCGAACACGGGTATCCTCATTAGAATCAGGCCGGTTTCTAAAGTTTTTACGATAAGCAGGCCGAGCAAGATACTCCACATACTGCCTACACCGCCGCGGAGAGAGGTGCCGCCTACTACGACCGCGGCGATTGCCTGCAGCTCAAAACCAACCCCTTGCGTGGCCGCAAAAGATCCAAGACGGGAGGCCTGCATAACGGAGGCAAAGGCGCACAGCACGCCGATAAGCATATAAAGGCCAGTTTTCACTATTCCTATATAGATGCCCATCGCCCTGGCAGCCTGCTGATTGCTCCCGATGGCATAAATCCAGTTGCCGATTTTATTCCGTCTTAAAAACAGACCCAATATGAGGGCAATTGCAAGAAGCCAGAGTATTTGAACCGGAATCGGCCCGAGTTCCCCGATCAGTACCTTACTAAATAACGAATTTGAAGGGACATACTGAATTATGCTTATAGGCATCATTTTCGAAATACTGAAAAGCACTCCCTTCCAGAACATCATAGTGCTAAGAGTGATTATGAAAGACGGCAACCCCGAATTTACCACTATAATGCCATTGATAAACCCAAGCGCGGCACCTGCCGGAAGGGTGAACAGGAATGCCGGCACAGGTTGTATTCCCGCGATTAGATACTGAGTGAATAAAAATGAACAGAGAGGTAAAACTGACGAGACCGACAGGTCAAATTCGCCGGCTATAAGGAGTATTCCAACGCCAAGGGTGACCACGCCAAGGTCGGGAATAAGTTTGGCCATAGAAGTGAGATTTCTGGGATCGATAAACAGGTGATTGGGTGAAAAAATGGAAAAAAAAGCAACCACTAATACAAAGGCTATCGCCGTGTTAAGCCGGCTATATGCTATTCCACTGTAATTTCTTCGTCTTTTGCGAAGATTTCCAATCCAGCCCAGATGCGGCTGGAGGCCGCGATGGGAAACATAGTTGGTTCTGAGCCGCTTCATGCTCACCTCATTCTTAGTTCAAGAAATCTGCTTTTAAATGAGGTTCTTTCAAAATATAAGCCCCCCTCGAAGGCGAGAAGCCAGGGCAAGCATATGGGGTAGCCACGGAATC
>JBFMGN010000499.1:0-3526 GCA_040752435.1 Spirochaetota bacterium | reverse complement strand
GACGGGGAATTTCTACCGGCGATGAAGTAAGATTCTTAGGACATCCAATGCGGGTCTCTTTTTCCGATAACCTTCTCGGGCGGATATTCAACGGCAGTGGGCGTCCCAGAGACAACGGCCCCGCATTAACGGAGAATTTAATTGAAATCGGCGGTCCTTCAGTCAACCCTGCCAAACGAATCGTTCCACGGAATATGATACGGACCGGAATCCCGATGATCGATGTTTTCAATTCACTGGTTGAGTCGCAAAAGCTGCCCATTTTCTCAATTTCCGGAGAACCGTACAATCAGTTGTTGGCTCGCATCGCCATGCAGGCTGAAGTCGACATGATAATACTTGGAGGTATGGGTCTTAAATTTGATGACTATCTTTTTTTCAGGGATACCCTGGAGGAAGGCGGCGCATTAAGCCGTACGATTTTCTTTGTGCATACCGCCTCCGATCCCATCGTTGAGTGTTTGCTCGTTCCGGATATCAGCCTGGCAGTGGCAGAGCGATTCGCCCTTAAAGGCAAAAAGGTGCTGGTGCTGCTGACGGATATGACAAACTTCTCGGACGCATTAAAGGAAATCGCTATCACAATGGAGCAGGTTCCCTCAAACAGGGGATACCCGGGTGACCTTTACACCCAATTGGCCCAACGATACGAAAAGGCGGTCGACTTTGAAGGTGCGGGCTCCATAACCATTCTGGCTGTCACAACAATGCCGGGTGACGATGTCACCCATCCGATTCCCGACAATACGGGTTATATAACAGAAGGACAGTATTACTTACGAAACGGGAGGATTGAGCCTTTCGGTTCTCTTTCCCGGTTGAAGCAGTTGGTCAATAAGAAGACACGGGATGACCACCGTCCTCTCATGGATGGCATGATCAAACTTTATGCTGCTTACCAGGAATCCCTGGAGAAAAAATCTATGGGATTCAGGATGTCGGATTGGGATCAAAAGCTGTTAAAATACGGTGTGATTTTCGAGAGAGAATTGATGGACTTGAGTGTTAACATACCCCTGGAAGATGCTCTTGATAAAGGCTGGGACATACTGGCTGAATGTTTCACACCGGAAGAGACTGGTTTGAGGTCCGATCTTATTACAAAATTCTGGCCGCAGAAACAGGCGGTTACGTAGAAGATGGCCAAGTTTAAACTTACAAAAAATGAACTTAAAAAACAGAAAGACGCGTTAAAAAGATTTCAAAGGTATCTTCCCACTCTTTTGCTTAAGAAACAGCAACTGCAGATTGTCATCCGACAGGTGGAAGCGAAAGAACGGGAAACACTTAGGGCCAAGAACGAAGTGGAAAACAGAATAATTAACTGGGTTGAAGTATTCGGTGAAGACGCGGCCCTGGAAACGCTTTTACTGGTAAAAGCCGTTTACACCGATACTGGGAATATTGCCGGAGTGGATATACCTGTGTATAAAAGTATTGATTTTGACGTCGTTTCATACAATCTTTTCGCCGCTCCCTTGTGGATTGATCGCGCCATTGAAGAATTGAAACTTCTATTGGCCCTTGATTCGGAAATAAAAATTCTTAAACGACAGATTGAATTACTCGGCAATGAATTACGCATAACCACCCAAAGGGTCAATCTTTTTGAAAAAGTAAAAATTCCTGAGGCAAAAGAAAGCATCCGTAAGATTCGTATTTACTTAGGCGACCAGCAGACCGCAGCCGTGGTTCGAGGGAAAATGGCAAAAGACAAAGTGGTAAAGGCATCGTAAGGTATGATTGTTAAGATGAAAAAAGCCTCCCTAGTCATCATGGAGGATTATAGAGAAACTGCTCTTGATGCACTGCGCGAGATCGGTGTACTTCATATTGAAAAAAAATCAGGAACAAGCGAGGATTTATCAACGCTGATCGAGCAAAGAACCGCTCAGGAGAAAGCCATACTCCTGCTTCCGAAAAATGAAAACTCAGTTACGGAAGGACCGAAGAGATCGATGCCTGAGGTCACCTCAAAGGTCCTTGCGCTCTTCGAGGAATCCAAAGCAATCCAGGACGATCTCGAGAAACTCAGGAAGGAACAGGAGAAACTCCAGGTATGGGGAGATTTCAACCCCATCGATATAGAAAAACTCAAAGAAAAAGGGATTACTGTCCGGTTGTATAATACGACCGTTGAAGATTTTGAAAATTTACCGAAAGATATCTATACTGTTATTTTTTCCCGGACAAAATACAATGTACAGTTTGCTTCAGTTTTCCTTCCCGGTACTATTATCCCCGATATAAAAGAACTGCCGCTTCCCGAGCAGGGCTTGACTGAGATAGCGAAAATAATTTCTGAAAAACAGCATAGAAGGGAAGAAATAGACACACAAATGGAAGCCTTATCGCAATACCGGGAAGCCATGAAGGCCTATATCACCCGGCTTGATGAAAAAATCGAGTTTGAAGAAGCGAAAATATCCACCGAGAAGGAGGCTGAGCTTGCATTTTTAACAGGTTACATCCCCGAAAAGAAGGTTCAACTCTTAAAAGAAACTGCCGTCCGGAAAGGATGGGCTCTTCTTATTCAGGAGCCCGGGGATGATGATACTGTGCCGACGCTCATTGAAAATCCGAAGGCGATACGGATAATCAAACCCATCTTTGATTTCCTGGCGACCGTGCCGGGTTACAAAGAATTTGATATCAGCTTCTGGTTCCTTATTTTCTTCACCGTCTTTGTTGCCATGATAATAGGGGATGCCGGTTATGGATTTATTTTCCTGATCATTGCGGTAGTTGCAAAGATTAAAATGTCTAAAAGCCAGCCGTCTGAACCAATTACCCTATTAATCGTTTTAAGCCTGGCGACGATAATTTGGGGGGCAATAACGGGTACCTGGTTTGGCTCCGAAGCGCTCTCAGAGTTATGGCTTTTCTCATGGATGATTTTTGAACCTGTTGCCAGCTTTAATAAGAATAGCAGCAACCTGATAAAACAGATCTGTTTTTACCTGGGAGTTGTCCACTTAAGCATCGCACATATTAAATCTTTTATCAAGCTGATGCCTTCTCTAAAAGCCGTCGCTCAAGTGGGTTGGCTTGTTATGATCTGGGGGCTTTTCTTCCTGATTATGAATATTGTTCTCTCGAAACCCCTGAATCCTGTGGCACCCTATCTCATATTCTCGGGCTTCGCTGCCATAATCGTTTTTTCCGAACAGGAGGGAAATTTTTTTAAAGGACTGCTGAAAGGGCTGGCCGGCTTGCTGTTGAAAGTCCTTAACAGCGTCAGCGCTTTTGCCGACATTATTTCCTACGTGCGTCTTTTTGCCGTTGGGCTTGCTACGGTCGAAATTGCCAAAAGTTTCAATACGATGGTGTCCGGGTTGGGTTCAAGTATCTTTGGAATAATCGCTGCAGCCATAATACTTGTCCTGGGACACGGCCTTAATATTGCAATGAGCACGTTAAGCGTTGTCGTACATGGTATCAGGCTTAATATGCTGGAGTTTTCCGGGCATTTAGGTATGGAATGGACCGGGGTACCTTATAAACCCTTCCAGTCAAAAACATCCAC
>JBFMGN010000498.1:0-3527 GCA_040752435.1 Spirochaetota bacterium | reverse complement strand
AATTGCGAGACGGTGCAAGTGGAGTCTATATAAAATTTCCCACATGGGTCAAAGAGAGGAGAGTTTCACACAGAGAACAGGGAGGTCGCAGAAAGGAAGAAAGACTCGATGAAGATCTTGGTGTAGAAATACAATTCCGTGGCTTATATTTTGAGAGAACCTTGTATATAATACGACAACAGGGCTAATGATCCGGATTGAGGAATAGGAGGGTGGTGTGGCATTTAAAACAGTTTCTCTCGAATATGGGAAAAAATATGTAGAAGTAAAAATGCCTCAGAACGCGGATATACTCTATTCGGGTGCGGTTAACCCCCTGCCGGATTCGGAAAAAGCAATCGCTTTGAGCCTTGAAGAACCGATAGATTCGCCGCCATTAAAGGTTTTGGCCAGAGGAAAGAAAAAGGCGGTGGTGGTACTTTCAGACAATACCCGGCCGGTTCCATACAAGGGTCCCGGCAATATAATCGGCCCGGTTATAAAGACACTGAAAGATGCGGGAGTCCCGCATATTAAGTTGATTATTGCCACTGGAACTCATCGGCCGCTTAAGGATTCCGAACTGCGGGAGATGCTCGATCCAGCCTGTTTTCAGAGCAGGGTCGCAATAATCAACCATGTAGCCACCGACATGGAAATGCTGACGCGCATAGGCAGCACCAGGCGCACTGCCGATGTACTGATCAACCGGCATTATCTGGAAGCTGACTTAAAGATCCTTACCGGGCTGGTGGAACCCCACCTGATGGCGGGTTTTTCCGGCGGCCGCAAATCGGTGTGCCCCGGTGTCTGCGGCCAGGCAGTGACCCACGGCTTCCATTCCGCGCGTATGGTGGATGAACCCAACGCAACCTCCCTCGTAATAGATGGAAACCCGTGTCACGCGGAATCCCTCACAATTGCAAGGATGGCAGGGGTTGATTTTATCGTCAATGTAACTTTGGACAGAAATAAACGGATAACGGGTATTTTCAGCGGGAACCTCGAAAATGCCCATAGGAAGGCTGTAGATTTCTGCAGAGCCTATACTTCGATACCGATAGATAAATTGTACAATGTTGTAATAATTACCGCTGGACATGTGGGAGTTAATCATTATCAATGTGCCAAGGCGGCGGTGGAGGCTTCCAGGGCATTAAAACAGGGAGGGTCGATTATCATCCTGGCAAACCTGACAGATCCCGATCCTTTCGGGGGCGATAGTTATAAAAGTTTGCTTCCCATGATAATTCAAAGAGGCACCAAAAAATTCAGAGAAATGATTTTTTCTTCCGATTGGAGTTTTGTCCCTGAGCAATGGCAAATTCAACTCTGGACGCGGGCTTATGAACGAACCGGTTCTCCGCGTCGTATCTTTTTCTGTGCGCCTCGTTTTGAGGACTATGCAGCGGATTCAATTCCTGAGACCAATGCAGCCGTCCGAATCAGGCGGGAAGGGAATGAAAATGAATTAGCCTATGCAAAACGCCTTGTTGAAAATTCGTTGCAAAAGATAAATGTGGATACGGCTTCAGAAAAAGAGATCCTTATTTTACCGGATGGACCTTATGCTGTACCGGTATTAAGAAAAAATTAAATGCAGTCAGGGAGGCAGGGATGGATATCCAAAGTGATTACGGTCTAGCAGCGGAGGCGATTCTGGAATTGATAAGCGCCGGTTGCCTGGTAATACAAAACGATTTCGTAATTAAATATGTCAATAACAAAATGGCGGAAATGCTGGGATACTCGGGGGGTGAGATAGTTGGGAAAACCCTCTTCGATTTCGCAGATGGGAAAAGCAGGCGGATATTGGAAACCAAAAGGGATAAACGAAAAGGGAGGGGTGAAATCAGGCCCTGCGCAGTCGTTTGGCTAACAAAAGATGGTGGAAAGTTAACCACTTTAATGTCCTTAATTCCACTTCAGGATGACCGGGGGAATAGCCACGCTGGTTTCGGGGTTGTTATCGAAAGGGAAGACCGGCTTAAAGCGACTCTGGAGGAGTTTGAAGCAATACTGGAAAACAGTTTTGTCGGCCTAATGCTGGTAAACGAAAAAAGGAAAATCAAGCAGACCAACAAACGGCTGTTGGAGATTTTCGGGTATGGGCCTGGCGAATTGATCGGGCAAAGTTCAGGTAGCCTGCATGTTTCCAAAGAAACGTATAAAGCTTTCGGAGAGAAGTATTACAATCACCTCAATGAGCATGATGTTTTGAACTGTGAGTATGAATTGAAAAAGAAAGATGGAACGCCTATATGGTGCCGGATTTCAGGCAAATCAATTTCAGCGTCGGATTATTCCAGGGGATCCGTATGGGTAATTGATGATATAACTGACGAAAAAAAGGCACGGGAATCTTTAAACGAATATGTATATGAACTTAAGGAAGCGAAGAAGCAGCAGCAGTCAATTTCCGCCGAGCTTATTACCCTTGCCTCCGGGCTTGAGGATGCGAAGGAACGGGCCGATGAGGCCAATAAAGCTAAAAGTGATTTCCTGGCCAAAATGAGTCACGAAATCCGTACCCCGATTTCCGGTATTATCGGGTTAAGTGATCTTGTCTTAGAGACTGAGCTTGATCCGATTCAAAAAGAGTTTATCAAGGATATTAAGGGCTCAGCCCATCACCTGGTGGATATAGTTGACGATATACTCGATTTTTCAAAAATCGAGGCAGGTAAACTCGTTCTTGAAAATGTCCCCTTTGATCTGAAGGGTGTTGTCGACTCAATAATGAAGATAATTGAAGTTCAGGCTTTTAAAAAGCAGATCGCCTGCTCGTATACCATAGAACCCGATGTGCCCACCGCCCTGGTAGGCGATCCGATACGCCTCCGGCAGATTCTTATAAATCTTCTTGGCAATGCTGTTAAGTTTACTCAGAAAGGGGAGGTTGAGCTTACAGTTAGAAGACAAACCGGTATTAAAGGAGAGCCGGAGGCAGAAGAGAACTTCCAGGCTGTAATGATTGTGTTTTCTGTTTCTGATACAGGGGTTGGTATATCCGCCGACTATCTCTGTAAAATATTTGATAGTTTTTCACAGGTCGATAATTCCTTATCCCGCAGTGCTGAAGGAATCGGGCTCGGGCTTGCCATCAGTAAGCGCCTGGCTGAGATGATGGGAGGTGATATTCGGGTCGCAAGCGAACAGGGGAAAGGCAGCATTTTTACTGTGACCGTGATTTTCTCGATACAGGATACTCTTCCCGGTGTGGAGAGTGTACCGACGGCTGATAGAGGAACGAAGTGGCATGGAATCACCGAAACTGTAAAAATACTTCTGGCGGAAGATAACATCATCAATCAGAAAGTAGCGCGGCACATTCTGGAAAATGCAGATTTTTCGGTTACGGTAGTAACAAACGGAAAGGAGGTTTTGGAGGCCTTGAGTAAGAGCAGGTACGATCTCCTTATCCTCGATATTCAAATGCCCCTAATGGATGGTTTAGAGACGGCAAAAATTATAAGAAGCTCCGATTACGACCACTATTATAGCAGTATACCAATCATAGCCCTTACAGCGCATGCGATCAGCGGCGA
>JBFMGN010000497.1:0-3527 GCA_040752435.1 Spirochaetota bacterium | reverse complement strand
ATCCGCCAGGGCGCTGAAAATGCTGAAGTAATTACTATTGAAGGTGCAGTCTTCGGAAAACCCTATGTGGCCGATAAGACGATCCAGATTCCGGATAGCCCGATACGCATGAATCTGCCTTTTTATCCCGGTATGACTGTGATTTCCGCCCTCGATTTAGTCGGAGGGCCGACACCCCTTACCGGAAAAGAGGACGGTTACATAATAAAAAAAGGAAACGGTGAAAAAATTGATATAAAAACTGTAGAGCTCTGGAAATCAAGAAACAAAAATCTCGATGTAGAATTATCGGCGGGCGACTACATTTTTATTCCAATGCAAAATAGTTATGTTTTTATTACGGGTGAAGTTACCAGGCCGGGAGCATATGGGTATGCCAACGGGCGAACGGTTTGGGACTATATCTTAATGGCGGGTGGGATAAACGAAAATACAGCCGATACGAAAGGTATCTATTTTCTGGATGAAAAGAAAAAGAAAACCAAAGTGGATTCTACCACCTCTGTCAAGCCGGGAACACATATCTATGTCGGAAAAAAAATATTGTTTGAATCCGACCAGTTTCTTAGAAACGTTTTCATAACAACCGGTTGGATTACAGCCGTTATTAGTATTGTTAATGTCGTTTGGGATATAATCGATAGAATTCAAGCCCATGCAAAATAGAGAAGTTTTTTGTTTTTAAGGAGCCTAGATGAATAATGCAGATAAAATACAATTAAATCAGTCGGATGAAGAACCTATCAGATTCCCCGAGAAATCACAGGAAGATGAGGATACAATTTCCCTCCTCGATCTCATCGGCGTGCTGGCAAAGCGCTGGAAGTTCATTTTCTTTTCGACTTTGATCGGAGCCGCTCTTATTTTCGGTTACGCATTGTATACAAAAAATGCAACGCCGGATGCGCCTTTTAACTATCTTATAAACTACTATAAACCATCGGTGGAAGTACGCCTTCAGGAAGCGAGTGAAAGCACCTTCGCCTCTGCCTTGAGCCAGAGCGGCCTCGGTGCGCTGGCAGGACTGGCTGGAATTACCGCCGGTAAAAGTACAAGTGCAGCCCTCGCCCAGGAACTTCTTAAGGGGAGAACACTCCTGGACCAGATTGTGGACGAGTTCGCTATTATAGAAAGGTACGGTATAATTAAAAACCAGAGATCAACCGCCCGGGATCTGGTAATGAAAGCCATGGAGGTGAAATACGATAGCGCCTCACAAATGCTTACAATTAGTTATCAAAACCATGACCCTGTGTATGCGACCAACATACTGAACAGAATTATAGAACTGCTTGAAGCGCGGTTTAAAGGCTTTACTGAGGAGAGAATCGCCAACAAGAAGAAATTTCTGGAAGATCGGATTACCCAGGTTGAAAAGGAGTTTAAAGACGCCCAAACGAAACTGCTGGATTTTCAGATGAAATACGGTATTTTAGGTGCGGATATGGATGAATCCGGCAATCCCACCGGTGGTCTTCTGTTCTCCGAGTATGTGGCGGTCAGGGAGAGGTTCCGGGTAACCTCGGAATACTACGATCTGCAGCGAAAACTGCGCATACCCCAGGAAATTTACATAACCCTGCTCCAACA
Organism: Spirochaetota bacterium; assembly: GCA_040752435.1. Taxonomy (GTDB): domain Bacteria; phylum Spirochaetota; class Spirochaetia; order SPDA01; family JBFMGN01; genus JBFMGN01. The sequence continues at coordinate 1,937 of JBFMGN010000497.1, read as the reverse complement.
GTACGAAACCACCAAAATAGAGGAAATGGATAATTCGAAAACGTTTCAAATAATCGAATATGCCGAAGTTCCGGAAGTGAAGGCCGGACCGAGCCGAGCAAAGCTATGTATCATTGTGACGGTTACGGTTTTTTTCCTGACCATATTCCTCGCTTTCATCTTTGAATATTTCGAACGAGTAAAAAAAGATCCGGTTGAATCCGTTAAACTAAAAGCCATTAAAGGGCGGCTGGGTTTTAAGAAAAAACGCGATCCATGAATTTTTTTGCAATCCAAGTTAAGACCAGAGGCGAAGAAAAATACTTAAAACTGGCACGGTATCTTTTAGATACGCATAGACTCCTGCCGCCTGGGAAAGGACGGCTGATCTGGCCTAGAAGGAGGCTGGTCGTACGCCGGCGGGGTATCTTAAAGAATTCCCTGGCGCCGATATTTCCCGGTTACCTTTTCATAGAGACGGACAGGATTGAAGCGGATGTATACTGGATACTCAAACGGATAAACGGCTTTTTTCGTTTTTTAAAAAGCAACCATGAGATCGAACCTCTCGAAGGGAAAGATAAACAACTGCTGCTTCATTTTCTCTCGTTCGGAGAGATTGTAAATAAATCGGCGGTCTATTTTGACGAAAATAAAAGAATACGGGTGGTAAGCGGACCATTGAAAGGACTTGAAGGAGAAATCGTCAAGGTGGACAAGCGCAAAAAGCGCGCCAAGATCAAACTTGCACTCTACAAAGACTCCTTCATGATCGATTTCGGTTTTGAGCTTCTGGAACCGGCGGAACAGCAGGAATGAATCAAAAAAGAATTATTATTATCGGGGCCGGCTTCGCAGGGCAGGCTTTAGCCGCGGAGATCCGGGAGAAGGGGATACTGGGGAGGGTGGTCGCTTTTATCGACGATGATCCGGAAAAAATAGGGACAAGGATACATGCTATCCCGGTATTCGGCCCAATCATAACCATAGAAAGTATTCTGAAGAAAACAGCGGCGGAAGAAGCCATAATTGCCGTCCCGGGGGCCTCCAGGGAGCTTCTTAAGAACATCTATTCGCTGTTAAAAGCAGTCGGTTTTGACAAAATCCGTATTCTGCCTACTCTTTCTCAAATAATTGACGGTGAGGCCCATCTGATCCAGACGAGGGCATTCGATGCCCAGGATCTCTTGGGACGAAGTCCCATAATTATACCCCTTAAAGAGAGTCTTAAATATTTACGGGGACGCCGTGTTCTTATAACCGGGGCGGGGGGTAGTATCGGAAGCGAGCTCTCCAGACAGCTTTTATCGGGCGGCGCCGAACGGTTGTACCTGCTCGGACACGGCGAAAACAGCCTATATGAAATCGAAAGAGAGCTTAGGCTCCTCCAGGAAGAAGGTGTGGGAGAAAAAGCGGTGCTTGTACCCGTCATCGGTGAGCTACAAGACAGGGAGTACGTTAACTTTATCCTGAAACGTCTTAAGGCGGATGTAATTTTTCACTGTGCCGCCCATAAGCATGTTCCTATGGTGGAGGCGAATCCGGTGGAGGCGATAAAAAACAATGTTTTCGGAACAAAAAACCTGGTAGAGGCTGCCGTAGTAACCAACACTTCCCGGTTTGTGTTGATCTCCACCGATAAATCCGCCGAGCCGGTTAGTATTTACGGGGCTTCAAAACTGCTGGCGGAGGAAATCGTTTTGAGCCAGGCATCGGAACACATGGCCTCCATGGTGGTTCGCTTCGGAAATGTCCTCGGTTCACGGGGCAGCATTGTACCTCTTTTCAGAAAACAGATACTGAAAGGCGGCCCTGTTACCGTAACCCACCCTGCCATAACCCGCTATTTCATGACAATTCCGGAAGCCGCTTCTCTGGTTCTCAAAGCCGGCGGCGTGGGCAGCAATGGAGCGCTCTACCTGCTTGATATGGGTGAACCTATACCCATAAAAGAATTG
>JBFMGN010000496.1:0-3547 GCA_040752435.1 Spirochaetota bacterium | reverse complement strand
TCCTCCCGGACGCGGTCCCACGGGGCAGAATGCCCGCTCCGGGGGGGGGGTCCGCCCCGGTTTTGAAGGCGGGCAAATGCCTTTATACAGGCGGATTGCCCACCGCGGGTTCTCAAACTATCCTTTTAAAAAAGAGTATAAAGTTGTAAATTTGAAAGAGATTAATGAAAAATTTTTTGAAAACGAGACTGTTTCCCTTGAAACACTGAGGGCTAAAGGACTCATTAAAAGCAGGGATGGACTGATAAAGATTTTAGGGAATGGAGAGCTTGATAAGAAACTTGTCTTTAAAATTGAGAAAATATCGGCGGGTGCATCGGAAAAAATACGAAAAGTGGGTGGTATCCTGGAAAGCTGCGTGAAAAAATCTGAAAGTGACACCGCTAAATAAAAGAGCCAAGGGTAGGAAGATAAAATGGCACGAAATCCTTTCTTAGATATTTTTCGCGTCAAGGATCTAAAAGATAGAATAATATTCACCCTGTTTATTTTGGTGATATTCCGTCTGGGTGCAACGATTCCTATTCCGGGAATAAATGTTAATGCACTCAAATTATATTTTATGAGCCAGGAGACGACCGGGGCCATCGGTTTAACCGAGTATATCGACTTTTTCGCAGGTGGTGCGTTCAAGAATTTTTCGGTTTTCATGTTAGGCATTATGCCCTATATTTCCACTTCAATTATAATGCAGCTTCTGGTGCTCGTTTTCCCAAAGCTGAAAAAGATTTCAGAGGAGGAAGGCGGGCGCAAAAAAATTCAACGGTATACCCGTTATGGTACAGTCCTGGTTTGTCTGATACAGTCCTACGTAGTTACGGTTTATGCCGACCAGATACCCGATGCGATTACCATGTCCAGGCTTGCCTATGCTGTCCTCGCAATGGTCACCGTGTCGACGGGTACCATTTTCCTTATGTGGATGGGCGAGCAGATAACCCAGCGGGGAATTGGAAATGGAATTTCACTCCTGATATTTGCCGGTATAGTGGCCAGGATGCCCGATGCCTTTTATGAACTTTTTTTAAAAATGAAAGCGAGGGAACTTAACCCTGTTTTTGTAATTATTGTACTGGCCCTGTTTGTGGTTGTCATTGCACTGGTAATCTATGAACAACAAGGACAGAGAAAAATACCCGTCCATTATGCGAAACGGGTTGTGGGCAGGCGGATGTACGGGGCCCAGAATACCTATATTCCTTTCAAAATTAATCCATCCGGTGTAATTCCCGTAATCTTTGCCTCTTCCGTATTGCAATTTCCGCTTCAGATAGCCGGGGGTCTGGGAGCCAAAGTAAAGTGGCTGGCGGATTTCACGTACTTTCTTCGGTACGGTGGTGCACCATACCTGATTATTTATACCCTGCTTATCATCTTTTTTGCATATTTTTACACCCAGGTCAGTCTTAATCCCGTGGAGATTGCGAAGCAGATCCGCGAAAACGGCGGGTCAATACCGGGAATCCGATCGGAGAAACTTGAAGAGTATTTGAATAGAATATTAAGCCGGATAATTCTGCCCGGATCTCTGTTCCTCGCTTTTATAGCTTTAGTGCCGACGATTGTGCAGAAACTGTTCAATTTTCCGGTGCAAGTATCAATGTTGATGGGGGGTACATCGCTGCTTATCATGGTTGGGGTTGATCTTGATACCATGTCCCAGATTGAAGGACACTTAAGGATGCATCACCACGACGGCCTGGTGAAGAAGGGCAGAATACGATCGAGGAATCTATAAGGGGAAAAACAATGAAAGTCAGGGTTAGTGTAAAACCAATATGCGATAAATGCAAAGTTATTCGAAGAAAAGGGGTTTTGCGGATTGTTTGCCAAAATCCAAAACATAAACAGCGGCAAAGATAGGGGGTAGTGTGTGGCCAGGATCGCGGGTATAGATCTTCCAAATAAACATGTGGTTGTTGCTCTCACGTATATCTATGGGATCGGAGTATCATCGGCACGCGAAATATGTAAAAAAACGAATATCAAGCCCGATGTTAAGATAAATGATCTTTCAAATGAGGAAGTAAACCAGCTTAGAAAAGTTATCGAGAATGACTATAAAGTTGAAGGACGTTTGCGGACCGAAGTTTCCTTGAATATAAAAAGATTGATGGATATTGGCTGCTACCGGGGTTTTCGGCATCGGAGGGGGCTGCCTGTCAGGGGTCAGCGCACAAAAACCAATGCACGAACCAGAAAAGGCAAGAAAAAGACCGTAGCAGGGAAGAAAAAAGCGGTGTAAAGCGGAGGTAATCTCAAATTGGCTAAGATAAAAAAGCGAAAAGAAAAAAAGACAGTTTATATTGGAAATGTATATATCCAGGCGACTTTTAATAACACTATTGTTACCATAACTGATTTAACTGGAAATGCAATCGCCTGGGCAAGTGCAGGCGGCTTGAGTTTCAAGGGAGCTAAAAAATCCACTCCTTATGCAGCTCAAAGTACGGCTGAGGCCGCTGCCAAGAAGGCGATGGATTTCGGCATTAAAGAGGTGAATGTTTTTGTCAAAGGACCCGGTGTTGGAAGGGAATCCGCGATTCGATCTCTCGGTGCACTGGGTTTAAAGGTTAAAAGTATAAAGGATATTACTCCTATACCTCACAACGGATGCAGGCCGAGAAAAACGAGACGAGTGTAAGGGATGGAGGTTATATATGGGAAGATATACCGGCCCGCAGTGCCGATTATGTAGAGCTGAAAAAGAAAAACTCTTTCTTAAGGGTGAGCGCTGTTACAGTGGAAAATGCCCGGTAACAAAAAAGAGAAACCCGCCGGGAAAATCGATGAAGTCCAGGGTAAAAAAACTGTCTGACTATGGTCTGCAGTTGCGTGAAAAACAGAAAGTAAAGCGTCTGTATGGAATGCTTGAAAAACAATTCGGTCTCTTTTTCAGCCGCGCCGAAAGGTTACCCGGGAAAACCGGCGAAAATCTTATAATATTGCTCGAAAAGAGATTGGATAATATCGTCTATAGAATGCGTTTCGCTTCATCGAGAAAGCAGGCGAGAATGATTGTGTCTCATGGACATATCCTGGTTAACGGGAAGAAGGTGGATATTCCCTCATATATAGTGAAGGAGAACGATGAAATAGCCGTATGCGAAAAAGCAAAAAAATTATTGTCCATCAAGGAGAGTCTTAAGGAGTATACACGCTCAGGTGTTGTCCCCTGGCTGGAAGTAGATCCCGACAATCTGAAAGGACGGGTTAAGATTATACCTAGAAGGAGCGATATAATAGATCTTTCCTCCGTCAAAGAACAGTTGATAGTAGAGCTTTATTCAAGGTAAGGAGAGTAAATGGCGAGAAAAAACCTTTTAAAGGGATTTAAAAAGCCTAAAGGAATCACCTTTGAACATGACGAGATCGACACAACTCATGGTAGATTTATCGCATATCCATTCGAAAGGGGTTATGGTACAACAATCGGTAATACATTAAGGAGAATACTTCTTTCATCAATACAGGGTTATGCAGTGACGGCTGTAAAAATCACCAGTTACAATGAAGAGGGAACTCCTCATTTGATTTCCAGTGAATA
>JBFMGN010000495.1:0-3550 GCA_040752435.1 Spirochaetota bacterium | reverse complement strand
ATGGCGGTATACTGTACCGAATCCTTCCCGGTCCCCGCTACGCAGCCCGGGAGCTTGCTTTTTTCGGAATCATAAAGACCGATGCAAGCCCGTACAGGAAGATCTCCGGCGAGGAAGCTTTAAGCATCCTCGGCAACGCGCTTGAATGGATGGAGAAACGATCATGAAAACTGTAATATTACCGGCTATTCTTTTTATTTTTTTGTGTGTTGCAATTGTTACTCCGTTATATTCTGTGGATTTCGGTGGAAGAATCGATAATTCCACATCCATCGATACGGAAGCGCCAGTTTTCGGCCAGCAGGATACCCTCGGCCTTTGGTTTACAACCGGCGCTTCTAATCCCCTAATCTTTACCGCAGGCGGGAGTTATACTTTCTCCCTGACCCGTCCCTATCTTTTCAATCTGGATGATTTTAAGTTGCAGGGGAATTTGCTAACCCACCGCGCCAATCCATCCAAGTTTTCATTTGAGCTGGGCCGCTGTCGATTCACCGACTTTTCCGGCGAGGTATTAAGCCACACGGTGGACGGCTTTACCGCCGGCTTTACCTATCCCTTTGCCGCGGTAAAAGTCGCCTTCGGCTACACAGGGCTGGTATTTAAACCTTTATCCTCGATAATTATTTCCAAGGGCGATTCCAATGATAAGGACATAGACACTGTAATTCTCGGATCGAAACGGCTTATCGGCACGTTCCTGGTAAACTTTCCCACCCTTTTTCGCCGTCAGAACCTCTCTCTTTCCATCCTTTTCCAGGAAGATTTGAGGAAACTCCTGGCACCGGCTGAGACTTTAAATGAAGGGGATTCAGTCTTTTCGCCTGAAAAGGGCAGCACGGTCGACACTCAGTATGCCGGCCTGGGTCTTTCGGGCCCCATTGCAGCCGGATTGTTTTATAATGTTTTCGGATATTTCGGCACAGGCCGAACGCTTTCATATATCGATAATGATTCCAGCTACCAGAATACATGGATATTCAGTTTCCTGGCCGGCGGGGGCCTGCGCTACTACCTGGAGAAATTCCTTTTTTCAAGAATCGCGGTGCGCTTTCTATATGCATCGGGTGATGGGGACAGCCGGACCTTCCTGGAAGGCAATTCGGCTGGTAATTCTACGACTTTTACTCCTATATCCGGCTCCGCAACAGGGCTGATTTTCTCCCCGGTGACGGGCAACATCTTTTATGGAAACATCTCCTATTCGATCAAGCCATTCTCATTTCTGAAAAGCGAGGTACTGAAAAGCATACAGACCCAGGTTGATTTTTATTCCTTTTTCCGGTCTACTCCAGGGCCGATTTCCGAACCCGGTATCAACCCACAAACGACTTCTCTCTATCTCGGCTCGGAAATAGACGGCGTAATCAACTTCAGACCTGTCTCGGATCTCGGTTCTTCAATTTCCTTGGGCTTTTTTCTGCCATCGAAACAAACTTTCCTGGAGGAGAAAAATAAACCTGTTTTCCTTGGCAGATTTGATTTCTCCTTTAGTTTTTAATTTGTTTTTCCCTGTTTTATGAGGAATTTGGTTGTATATTAATGGTATAAGCGTAAAAGGGGTAGAATCATGAAAAAAACAATCATTGCTCTCTTTTCTTTCCTTGTTATATTCACCTCGACTGCGGTATCCCAGGAAAAGGTTTTAATTAAGGATATCCAGGGTAAAGTCGAAGTAAAAACGGGTACCGGCGAGTGGCAGTCTGTATCAAAAGGAACATCCGTAACAACCGGTACACTGATATCCACCGGCTTCAATTCCCTGGCATGGCTGGTAATCGGACCTTCAGAGATTGAAGTAAAACCGCTTACCCGGATGAGTATTGCAGAATATATACAAAAGGCAAATACTCTCTCAACTTCTGTCGATCTGAAAGTAGGCAAGGTGAAGGTCGCGGTAAAGACAGCGGAGGGTATGAAACATGATTTCGCCGTTAAAAGTCCAAGCTCAACGGCTTCCGTCCGTGGGACGGAGTTTATTTTCGACGGTTTCAGCATCGAAGTCTTAAGTGGAATGGTGATCCTTTCTATGAACGATGGGACAATCGAATTTGTCACGGGCGGCGAAAGAAATGGCGGTGAAAAAGTTGTGCTGGCCGGTTTTGTCACATCCACCTACCCGGAATGGGGCGGTAGTTCCCTTCCTTCAACCCAGCAACAGGCGGCCGCCGGGGGTGTACAAACGGGCGGTACACTCGTGGTTACCTACAATTAAAGGAGAAAGGTTATGAAAAGGTTTTTATTTTTATCCTTTACAATATTAGTAGTCTCGGCTGTTTTAGTAATTACAGCCTGCTACTGGAATCCGGTTTCAAAGACCGGCGACCTGACCCTGCGGTTCGACAGCGGGTTTTTATCCAGGTCAATCTCGACGGATGCAGACACTGCCTGGGTATACCTCAAATCGGAAAGCGGATCATTCTTGCAGTTTTCGGATACCGGTCAGTACTATTTTGAAGGGAGTACCGCTTCTACGCTTGAAATTCCCAATATTCCGGCAGGAAAATGGAATGTGCTTCTCGCGCTGGGCAACAAAACAACCGGTGCCTTCATTCCGTCAGATTACGGGGAGTCCGGTTTCATAATGATCTCTCCCGGAGTAAAGAACAATGCAGCCGTCGTTTCATCGAAAAGTCCCCTCTTATGGTCCACGGCTCTGGCCGGATCTAATGTGACCGGCGCCGTTACTTTCGGATCCAGTATCTTTGCATCGACCGGCGCGAACCTCTACAGCGGGAGCAGTATCACAAACATGGCGGAACTTGCTCCTCTATCAGGTTATACAATATATTCTATCTCCGAAGGGTTATTTTTCGGTACTAGTGCCGGCAGCACCAACCCGGAACTCTGGATTAATACGGATAAGGGCATTATCCCCTACCGCAGCAGCACGTATTTGACAAATTTCCAGAAAACCCAGTTCCTGGTGCGGCAATCGGGGGCCCGTTTCTCTGCCACGCCGGAAAATCAAATAACCATCTTCTTTAAAACAGAAAAAGGATTCGGCGGCCTCAACGTTAAAGAAACGAACAAAGACGAAACCACCCCCTGGGAATGGAAAAAATACGATGAGTTTGCCCAGAATTTCACCGGGGATATGGTCTACGATTTTGTAATCCACGGAGATTTCGGCTACTTTGCCACCAAGCTGGGGGCATTCAGGTTGAATAAGGACAAAGTCGAAACAGGAGGCAGTGAAGATTTCTTTGCGGACGCAGATTTTTTCAAAATAACTATAGGCGGTGATGAAATTCCAATTTATGGGATTAAATACCAAACATCGGATACACTGATAATTACAACGGGAAAAGGGGTATTTAAAGCGGCGATTGATGCTGGTGCCACCGTCATTTCTAATGCAACCAGAATATCCGGCACAGAAGGTCTCCCCTTTACTCTGGCAGCCGTCTCTGACAATGGGGCCTATGCCGCCGCGCTCTCCGAATACGGCCTTTATTTGATAAAATGGGAGGGTGATACCTACAAGGTAAAAACTGTGCCCTTCTACGCCGGGCTTCCCGGTCGTGTTACCGCCTTGATATGGATGGAT
>JBFMGN010000494.1:0-3553 GCA_040752435.1 Spirochaetota bacterium | reverse complement strand
AAGGATAACTTCGCATAAATCGGGCAGCTCGACTTCAACCTCACCCTTTGCAGGTCTATTGTTTCTACTATCGGCGAAATTGGTAAGAATTCCTCTGGGTAAACCGCCACCGTTACGAAAGCCATTATCATGGAAAAATCGAACTGTGTTGTTTGATTTCTTTTCAATATTCCTGCAGATTCCCACAAGGTTGTAATGGCTCATACTCTTAAATTTATCCTCAAATTTGACTTTTTTCAGTCATTTTTTTGTTATTTTAAACGGCTTACCGGTTTCTCCCCTCGTATGACTGATCGGCAGGTGCCCGGCCTTAAGCAGAATATCTCAAGACTCCTCCAGATCCTTAACATATCGTCTCATCTTTTTAAGCTTTTCCCACAGCTCCTCCCGGATTCCCTTCTCTTTCAGAACAATTTCCGGCGGCGCATTTTCCAGGAAGTTACTGTCGGCTAAGCGCCCCTCTACACGTTCAAGTTGTTTCTCTGTTTTTGAAATCTCATTCTTCAATTTGGCGACTTCTTTAGGAACATCAATAACATCTTTTACAAAAACATAAGCCTCAAAACCAAATCCGGCCAGCGGGACACTCCCCTCCACCTCCGGCCTTTTATCCGAGATAGTTACCTCAGAAGCATGTACCAGGAGGGTAATAAGGTCTTTATGTGTATTAAGAAAAGCAGCCGAATGGAAATCTTTCCCGGTTATGACATGGAGACGAATTCTGCTGGATGGGGGTATGGTAAATTCACTTCGTAAAGTTCTAACGGAAGTTACGAGTTCCTGTAAAGAAGAAAAATGGGTTTCAATACCGGGATTTTCCCTTGTTCCTTTTGCCTCGGGGTATGGAGCGGTTATTATACACTCGGAATGCTTCAGCCCTAGAGAGGAGTACTCTCTCAACTTCTGGTAGATTTCCTCGGTAATAAAAGAGAGAAAGGGATGTAAAAGCCGTAATGACTCTTCAAGTATATGTACCAGCAAGGATGCGGCCCTGTCTTTCAACTTATCGTCTTTAGAATAGAGATTGAGCTTTGAAGCCTCGATATACCAATCACAAAAATCGTTCCAGAAAAACTCGTAAACAACTGAAGCTGCGTCATTGAAACGGTACCGTTCCACAGCCCTGCGCACATTGTCCACCGCTTTGTTAAGCCGATGGAAAATCCATCTATCAATGTCATCAAGTTCTAGGCCGTCAATGGGGGAAAGTTTCCGGCCGTAAAGATTCATAAGGATAAACCGTGAAGCATTCCAGATTTTGTTGGCAAAACGCGAGCCGAATTTAAAATCTTCTCTGTCAATGAGGATATCCTGTCCCTGGGCTGCTAAAAAAGTAAGGGTGAACTTCAAAGAATCGGCTCCATACTCATCCACGATTTCCAAAGGGTCGATTCCATTTCCGAGAGATTTCGACATTTTTCTGCCCTGCTTATCCCGGATAAGTCCGTGGATATAAACATCCTGAAACGGCACCATGCCCATGAACTCCATACTTGCCATTATCATCCGTGCGACCCAGAAAAATAAGATATCGTAGGCGGTGACAAGGGAGGTGGTAGGGAAAAATTTTTTTAAGTCTTCTGTTTTTTCAGGCCAACCTAAGGTTGAGAAAGGCCATAGCCAGGAAGAAAACCAGGTATCAAGGACGTCTTCGTCCTGCTGAATGTTGATGCTCCCGCATTTTCGACACGAGGCAGGGTCAGTCCGTAAGACCATCATTTCGCCGCAATCAGCGCAATACCATACCGGTATTCTGTGCCCCCACCAGAGTTGTCGGCTGATACACCAATCTCGTATTACTTCAAGCCAGCGGATATAGGTATTTTCCCATTTTTTCGGATAAAATTTGACTCTTCCCTCCTGCCATGCTTTTAGGGCTTTTTCAGCCAGGGGTTTCATACGGACAAACCACTGATCAGAAAGATACGGTTCAATCAAGGTGCCGCATCTGTAGCAGTGACCGACCTGATGGGAATAATCAACCTCTTTAATAAATACACCCCCTTTTTTCAAATCCTCCACGATCATTTTTCTTGCTTTAAGTATTTTCAATCCCTGGTATTTCAGGGGCACAGAACCGTTTAACGTGCCGTCGGGATTCAAGATATTTATTTTTACCAGATTATGCCGGTTTCCAATTTCCCAGTCGTTAGGGTCGTGAGCCGGCGTTACTTTAACCGCTCCTGTACCGAATGACATATCCACGTATGCATCCGTAATAATCGGTATCTGCCGTTCCGTAAGGGGAAGACGTACCATTTTACCCGCCAGATTTTTATAGCGTTCATCTTCCGGATGAACCGCTACGGCCGTATCCCCCAGCATAGTCTCGGGCCGGCTTGTGGCAATCTCAATCCTGCCGTTTTCATCTACCAGCGGATAGTAGTAATGATACATTTTCCCAATTACTTCCTTATGTTCGACTTCATCATCGGAAAGTGCCGTGCCGCACTCGCTGCACCAGTTAACAAGGTAATTGCCTTTATAGATAAGGTCTTTCTCAAATAGGCCGACAAAAACTTCCCTGACCGCTCTGGAAAGCCCTTCATCCATTGTAAATCGCTCCCTGCTCCAATCGCAGGAAGCCCCTATCTCCGTCAACTGTTTAAGGATTATTCGATGATGTTCCTCTTTTACTTTCCATGTTTCTTCAAGAAATTTCTTCCTGCCGACCTCACTCCTGGAGGTTCCCTGGGCTCTAAGTTTTTTTTCAACCACATTCTGCGTGGCTATCCCTGCATGATCCGTTCCAGGTACCCATAACGTTGTCCGGCCGGCCATCCTGTAATATCGGATAAGGATGTCTTGCAGCACATTATTAAGACCATGACCCATATGAAGAACCCCAGTTACGTTGGGAGGAGGAATTACGATAACAAAGGGGGTTCCCTCTTTATCAACCGGGGCAAATGAGTTTTTTTTAAGCCATAATGAATAAATTCGTTTCTCGAAGTCTTTCGGATTAAACACCTTGGCAAGCGGACGGTCGGTCATTCTTTTCTCCTTGTGCCTGGAAGAATAGCTTATACGATTTTTATAGTTGAACAACCCATTGTCCGGCCCTTCAATGCGGGACGGACTGTCGGACTGTATTATAGTTCTTCGCAAACTGCGAAGAACATTATTTGAATTGGTCAATCGTAGCAGAATAGAGGCAGTGATTCAAGAAACCCTTTGAAGTAAGGTTGCTGACATGCCCGTTGGGAAATGATATAGTGTTTGTATACACATGAAAAAAATTATCCCCTTTATTCTGCTGCTTTCTGTTAATGCACCGATTGTTCCCCAGCAAACCTTCAGTTCCACAGGGGCGACAGGTGTACTTAACAAGGTTGTAAGGGAAGATCCGGTCTTTACACAAAAAAGAAAGGAATTGACTGAAAAGCTGGCCGCCAAGTTTAACATTAAACAAAAAGAAATTCTCACCCCCTTTGAAAAAGTACCCCGGCACCTTTTTGTACCGGATTATCTGCAAAAAACGGCCTATGAAGATTCCTATTTACCCCTGGGATTGGGGCAAACACTGCCAAGCGGTTCCCTTTTAGTGAGAATC
>JBFMGN010000493.1:0-3554 GCA_040752435.1 Spirochaetota bacterium | reverse complement strand
ACAAGCTTTTCTACAAGATCGGCGAGGTCAGTAAAATTCTGGGTGTTGAACCCTATGTCCTCAGGTACTGGGAAACGGAATTTCCCTTTCTGAAACCAAGAAAAAACAAGTCAGGACAGCGGGTTTATATAAAAAAGGATGTGGAACTTCTTCTCGCAATCAAGAGGCTTCTCTATCAGGAGAGATATACAATAGAGGGCGTGAGAAAGAGACTTGGACTCGGATCTTCGGAAAGTGAATCCAGATCCGAACAGGAAATACAAAAGAAAGAAGTTCGTCAGCCTGCCAGAGTGGTTGAGCACATCAAAAAGAGACTCAGGGAAATACTGAGTCAGCTTCAATAAAATTCTGAAAAAATTCGGGGCGTAGCGCAGCCTGGTAGCGCACTCGCTTGGGGTGTGAGTGGTCGGCAGTTCAAATCTGCTCGCCCCGACCATTAAAATCAAGGACTTACGGCTTTTTACCTTAAGCGGTTCATATCTTGAGTTGCTTTATAGCTGTTGGGACCTAAGGGTTGTGAGAATGTAATCTTCCATCCACAGAAGATCATTTGCATTGACAATAGCTACAAACTAAACTTCTGACCTGTCGCAATAATCCGATACAAATCTGCTGCGCGCTCCACCTCCTACGAGCAAACATTTTTTCGGATACCAAATATCTGAGGAATATCAAAAGAAATGTTTAACGACGGCCTTAACCAGCGCGGGTAATCAGCATTTCCAAAAAACAAACGAATAAGCATCATTCCGCTGCGAAGTTGAGGAATGATGTGTGAAGAACTAAGCCGCTGCGCCAGATATGGAGATTAGATTAATTCTCTCGGAACGTAGTTTATCGAGGCGGATATGGCGTACGGTGGCTCTGTCTTCTTTTGATCCGCAAGAGATTATTCTGAGACGAAAACGGAGGTTGAGATTGAGCCCATTGCGGCGGGATAGCGTCCCAAGGGGCGATTTCAGGCAATAGTAGAGTATAGCGAGACAGAATACTGTTTTCGCATGGAGCAGGACATATGGTTTTTGAACTATCGGCGGTGTTCATGGAGGGCCGTTGCACCTAAAAGGAAGCAGAAGCTCAATCATGACCATCGTGCCCTTTTTGCAAATTGGGCAAGTATTAACATCAATCCCGCAGATTCTGAGCAACTGATCCTGCCAGGTCTCTGGTTTCTCTTTTTCTTTAGTTTCTGTTTTACAACTTCCGATGAGTTCATGGCATAGGGCGATGTTGTCTTTACGGCTTCTGTTTGCCAGAAGTCCAAAATGCCTGATGCGGACATATCGAGGGGGAAGGACATGAAGGAGGAACCTTCTTATGAACTCATCGGCCTTGAGAGTCATGGTCTTTTCTTTATCGCCATCGGAGTAGTCCCTCCAGCGGAAAGAGACATTGCCGTCTTGTAGTTTGAGGATACGATTATTGCTGATAGCGATTCTGTGGGTATATCTGCCAAGGTACTGAAGGACACCCTCGACACCATCGAAGGGCGGCTTACAATAAACAACCCATTTCTTACGGTAGAACTGCCCTCTGAACACTTCAAAGGTTCTGGGGTCTTTTAGATGACCGATGCCGCCGGGGAAGATAAGATCACCTGATTCAAAGCTGCTTTTGAGATAGTCCAGGAACTTGCCTCTGAACAATGAGGACATAACCCTCACCGGGATGAAAAACTTCTTCCTGCATGATACCCAGCGGGCTTTGTCGGAAGATAATCCTCCACCGGGTACAACACAATGGATATGGGGATGATCCATGAGGTTCTGTCCCCAGGTATGGAGAATACCGATAAACCCTATGCATGCGCCGAGATGCCTTGGATTATCGGAGAGTTCCAGAAGAGTTTCCGATACTGAACGGAAGAGAATGTTATACATCACCTTCTGATTCATGATAACAAGGGGATTTAACTCCGATGGTATGGTGAAGACCACGTGGAAATATTGAACAGGCAATAGGTCTTCGCATCTGGCCTCGATCCACTTTTCCTTCTGCAGTGTCTGGCACTTGGGACAATTCCGGTTTCTACAAGAGTTGTAGGATATGTCCACATGACCGCAGCTATATTCATACCTGTGCCCGCCAAGGGTCGCAGTCCTGCATACCTCAATGGCACGCATGGCGCGCAGATGATGAAGAGGCATCCGGTGGGCCCTTCGATAGTCTTCACCGTACTGACGGAAGATATCGGCCACCTCGACGCCCTGAGGTGCCCGCATCGATGATACCGCTAAGAGATTTAGAACTCTTCAGGTATACTATCGAGGGGACTGGAGACTTGCGCTAAGTTCATCTTGCTGACGTGCAGATAAACGGTCGTGGTCGTGGGAGACCTGTGACCGAGGAGCAGTTGAACGTGATGCAGGCTCGTCCCTGCCTCTATCAGGTGAGTGGCAAAGCTGTGTCTTAGGGTATGAGGGCTCGCCGGTTTTGTAATGCCGGCCCTCTTCATGGCTTCAACAAATATCTGCCGTATCGACGTATAGCATATGTGGGTGTTTTCTTTCTGCCCCTCGAATAACCACTCCTTTGGACGATACTGCCGCCAATATCGCCTCAATAACTCGAGGGCGGTTTGCGACAGGATGCTATAGCGATCTTTCCTGCCCTTGCCCTGTTGCACACGTACCATCATCCGTTTGCTGTCTATATCTGTCACCTTCAGCTTTGCCGCTTCGCTGACTCTCAGTCCTGCGGAATAGGTGATCGTCAGCAGCGCCCGGTGCTTAAGGTTCTCCATGACGGAAAGTAGAGTCTTGATTTCGGCAAGATCCAGCACTACGGGCAGCGTTTTTTTGGCCTTTGGATATTGGATCTTCTCTACCACCTCTTCATGATTTAGGGTTGTCTTATACAAAAACTTGATTGCCGCCACATAGCCTCTGTACGTCCCTCTTGATAACTTCCTGGTCTCCAGCATATGAACCAGATAATCCTTTACTTCTTTCTCCCCCAGTTCCTCAAGCGGTTTATCAAAATAATCCGCCATGATGCTAACCTCTCTGAGATATTTCTTCTGGGTCCTCGGGGTGATGCCTTTCAACTGAAGGTCTGTCAACATCTTTTCTCTCAACGTGTTCATCTTACAATCTCCTTGTGAATCAATATGCGCCGACTAATGCCGACGATGAAACAAAGGTGATTGTAAAAAGGCTGTGACTGATCAGCAAAGGGAAAAATGCGGGCTAACTTCTACAAATCAAGAAAAGCTTTATCTTATCCAATAAGCGTTGAGACTCGTTACCACCGCGCAAGCGGTTTAGTTCTTCACATGGAACTACTAATCTTAGAAAATTAGGACCTCGTTGATTTCGAAATGCAATCTACAAAGGGGCTCATCATTGTGAGGATATAAACCGGAAATCATTTGATAGTAGTCCAATACCACAAAGTGTATTTAATCACTTAATCCCTTCAAATTCCATCTGAAGATCACAATCCTATGCAATCCTATCTCTTCCTATAAGCCGGTTACAGCCGATACGAGTTGCATATATCAAAAAAAACGTTATACCTGCTGCAATAGCCATCCCAGAGCCGCACCTCCGGCT
>JBFMGN010000492.1:0-3562 GCA_040752435.1 Spirochaetota bacterium | reverse complement strand
GGTAAAAGTGTTCTTAAAAAAGCAACTGGGATTTATAAAGCAATCCAGGGTTTTTGAAAAAACCGTTGTACGGCCGGAATTCGGTAAGCGGGGAAAAATTTCAATCTCAGAGACAGCCATTATCCAGATGGTACTTCATTGTACCGAGGAATTCGACCATAATATCAGGATAAAAAAAGTTACGGTAAAAACAACCGATTATAAATATCTGCTTGGAGTTCACATTCTTGTTCCCTTTGGTGTTCAGTTGGCTGGAAATATTCACAGTCTCCAAGAGTATATTATTGAAAGTGTCGAGCGCTTTACCGGCATAATAATTGAAAGGGTAAACATCACAATCGACGAGCTTACGGATGTATAATATTTTGTATGCAGCCTAGATTTAAGAAAACTTTGACAAACAACCTGTTTTATATTTACAATAGACATGGAGGATGCAATGAAAAAAATCTCCCTGCTTAGCATGTGTCTATTATGCTGTGTTGGTCTTTCATTTGGTCAGACACTGAACGTATATGAGGCAGCCGGAAATTATTACCGGGTATATTCGACGGTCAGCCAGGCAAAGGCAGAAGATACGGCAAAAAAAATGGACGCTTTTTTTAACCTCTTCAATAGTTATTTTCATTTTGACCCTGCTTCCCTCGAGTCAAAATTAAATGTCCGTATTTTCGCCGATCAGACTCAATTCAATAACTACCTGTCGACAATAATATCGGAAAAAAAAGAGAATTTTGTCTATCTCCAATATTCGGACGCAAAAAAAAGCGAACTTCTCGGTTTTCTCCAGGATGAAGAAACTTTTAATACTTCTCTCCTTCGTCACGGTTATATCCAGTTTCTTAAATCCTTTATCACTAACCCGCCTCTCTGGCTTCAGAGAGGATTTGCAGTTTATTTTGAAAAATGCAGCTACGATAAAGAGTATAATCAGGCGGTGTACAAAGAAAATTTAGGATGGCTGGAAACATTGAAATCCCTAATAAAGAAAACTGCCAATCGGAATTATATTCCCATGTCAACTCTTTTAAAACCGGATACCGATACATCTGAAAACGAGAAGGAACTATTTTACGCCGAATCCTGGGGGCTTGTAACTTTTCTTCTAAACTCGGGCAATAAAAACTATAATAGAATTCTCTGGGATTCCATCAGTGCACTTAAGAAGAATGCATCGACCAGGGAAAATGAAATGGCGGTAATTAAAAATGCCTTTTCCTGGATCGATGAAAACGGTTTTACAGCGGATGCCGCCGGTTATTTTGCCGCTCTTAAAACATTTCCCATGCTTGTAGAAGAAGGCATCGACCTTTACGCCAAGGGAGATCTTACAGGCGCGGATGAACGGTTTACTCAGGCGATAATTCTAAATGGTAATCACTATCTCCCCTATTACTATCTCGGGCTGATACACTATGCCCGGAAGGACTATGCTCTGGCCGAATATTATTACCAATCATCCCTTCTTCTAGGGGGAGACCAGGCCCTGTGCAACTATGCCCTTGGAGTAAATGCTTTTGCAGATAACAAGTTGTCTGACGCCCAAGAATATTTGCAGAAAGCCAAGGAAATGAATCCGGCAAGTTACCGTGAAAAAGCGGAGAAACTATTGGCACGGATCGAATTGATAAAAGCTGATTCTCCGGGGAAATAGGATAATTTACCACACTTACAGAGAGGATATCCTTTGCCCCGGCGTGAGTGCCTGTCTTTTGCCGTGTAGAATGATTTTTACAGCCTGTTCCACATCCTTGTTGGGAGGGGTCATGGGTCTAAGCATCCTTTTTAATGCCAGGAATATCTCCTGGTGAAGGAGCGATGGTTCCACATCCCAGGCAACGGCGCGGGTAAGAAAAGATTCACAAAAAACTGCCAGCATTTTACCTCTTTTCACATCCCCATAGGTACCGACTTCCCGATCCAGTCTCTCCAGGTTTTCCAGGAAGTTTTTTTTCCAGGTTCCTTTCTGGCGTTTATTATCCGGGACATTATCTATCAACGCCGCCATACCGGGAAAAAAATAGTTAAAAACATTCAGTTTCAGGCTATATTCCATTATTTTTTTTGAAAAACCGGATTTCAGAATTTTAAGCATTTCTTCGGTTAAGCGGGAAGAGGAGCAGTTCCATAATTCCCCGGCATATTTCTGGATATATTTCTTGATTTTAAGCGGAAGTGAAAAGCCGGTGATGGATGCATACTTAATCGCCCGGATCATCCTGACAGGATCTTCCATAAAACTCTTAGCCGGCGGCAGTAAAGCCCGTATTTTTGCCGACCGTATATCTTTTACCCCGCCCACATAATCTATTATCTGTTCTTTAATCGGGCAATAATACAACGCATTGATGGTGAAATCCCTTCGGTGTACATCCTCCTCCATCGTGCCGTACACATTTTTCTGGACCTCCGTTTTCGCCCGGAAGGTTGAAACTTCGAAAATTTTCCTGCCGAGTTGGATGTGCACAAGCCTGAATCGTCTCCCTATTATCCTGGCTTGCCTGAACAGCTTTCGAATAGTATTGGGCAATGCATCGGTTACTATATCAATATCTTTGGGATCGATCCCTAAGAGCATATCTCTTACAGCGCCGCCCACAATGTAAACCTGGTAACCGGCATCATGAAGCCGGTTTACTATCTTAAGGGCATCCCGATCCACACGGCCTTTTTTTATACCATGCTCCGGCAGAGTATAAATATGGGCAATTTTGATCCGTTTTCCCCTTCTATTCCGGGTTGTGTATCTCACCAGCAACTGAAGTTCTCACCTGAATGCAATATCATCTACGGATAAAAAATTCCTTATACTACTATTTAATAAACACTATTTTCCCGAAGTCAAGATCTTTTTTCCACCTGAATTACCTCCACCCTTGATATTAATCGAGTCTTTCGGGCATAGTAAAGACATGGAAAGTGGGAACGTTAAGCGGGAGTTTTTATGGATAAGCGGATACGACCAAGGGTATTAAAAGGATTCAGGGATTCCCTACCCGATACTGAGATGGAGAGGAGACGGGTACAGGTAATTCTGGAGAGAGTTTTCGAAAGCTACGGATTTGTCCCGATAGATACTCCGGTACTCGAATACTCCGAGGTGCTCCTCGGGAAAGGCGGTGGGGAGACCGAGAAACAGGTATACCGATTTACCGATCATGGCCGGCGTGATGTCGCCATGCGCTATGATTTGACTGTGCCTTTCGCCCGCTTCATGGCGGAACACAGACAGGAGCTCTACTTGCCTTTCAAGCGGTATCATATTTCAAAAGTCTGGAGAGGCGAGAATACGCAACGGGGTAGATACAGAGAGTTCACCCAGTGTGATTTCGATATTGTGGGCGTAGATTCCGCCTCATCGGATTTCGAAATCCTGCTTTTGATGTATGATTCTTTCATCGCCTTAGGAATAACTGATTTCTCCATTCACATCGGTCACCGGGGTGTCTTTAATAGGTTTCTCGAGTATATAGGCTGTCTTAAGAAGTCTGTTGAAATTCTTAAGACCGTAGATAAGCTTAGGAAAATCGGCCGGAAAAATATTCATGCAGCCATGACTTCT
>JBFMGN010000491.1:0-3566 GCA_040752435.1 Spirochaetota bacterium | reverse complement strand
CTAAAATAGGGAAAGTTACTGTGCCGTAAAACTCCAAAATAGTCAACCTGTTGACAAAGCGTCTTAATTGCCATATCCTAAACCCATCCTGGTAAAAACTGCGGGAGGATTTGTGGCGAAAGAGGAAGCAATTGAGATAGACGGTGTTGTGAAAGAATCCCTTCCCAATACCATGTTTAGAGTTGAACTGAAAAATGGACACCTCATTCTCGCTCACCTCTCCGGCAAAATGCGCAAGCACTACATCCGCATTGTTCCCGGTGACAAGGTCAGGGTGGCTTTATCACCCTATGATCTTAGCCGGGGACGCATAATTTACCGAGAACGTTAACGCAAAAGCAACCACAGAGCACCGTTACCTCCCATCTC
The DNA here is from genome assembly GCA_040752435.1 of Spirochaetota bacterium. Classification (GTDB taxonomy): domain Bacteria; phylum Spirochaetota; class Spirochaetia; order SPDA01; family JBFMGN01; genus JBFMGN01. The sequence continues at coordinate 3,197 of JBFMGN010000491.1, read as the reverse complement.
TTTACCGGGAACTCCTGTTTCTCCGGTTAACGAAGATTTTTGTATAAAAGCATGTACCGCCTTTTTTAAAACCGATTCTCCATAATCCGAATGATTCCCCTTGCCGTGGATAATAAGCACCTTTTTTAATCCCAGTCTTTTACTTTCCTTTAGAAAAACATCAGTCCTTTCAAGGGCCGCCTTTACCGTCAAACCGTGAAGATCAAGTTCAGCTTGGGGTTTCATCTTCCGCAAAAACCGCCGTTCTTTTATTTTTGTATTTGCATCCGCATGGGGAGCCGCATCCTTGAAAACGGTTTGATGTTCTTCGGTGGAAATAGAGGTTCGTTCCCATTGTTTCAATATCTCGCCAAAATCCCCAGCGCAGCCTCCGGCCGCATCTGGACTGGATTGGAAATCTTCGCAAACTGTGAAGAAATTACAGTGGAATAGCATATTAGAAGAAAAGTAAATCTAGAGTATGAATCAGTCAAGCAAAATCTTCGATTTTTTTATCCAGCCTGAGACGCCATACCCCGTCCTGACGAAAATATAGTCGTTTTTGAGGGTCACCACTGTCAATACGGTGCCTTCCGGAAGCTGAAACCACTCGGCAGCCTGCTCAGTGGGTATTTTTTTCATATATACGTCTTCCGTAACTATGACCCCCCAGCGGGCGCTGCGCTTCACCGCTATCATTCCCCCGCCCGCAGTCAAACCCAGGACAAGCAATAGAAGAGTTAAATTGACTAAAAAACTTCTCTTGCTGAACAGCAAGATGGAGGCTGAGAGAGAAGCACCGTTTACACAAAAGATGAGGCTATACAGGAAAAAATCCGGGTGGATCGGGTAGGCCAGCGGCGGTTGGGGAGGAAGACCTAAAGATGATTCCATACTCAAAAGGGTCTGCCTCATAAATAAATCCATAGGGCGTTGAGAAACCGCCTGCCTTACGTAATAAACCGACAAACCCGGTTGATTCAGATAAAAATAGGTAACACCGATATTAAACAGGATATCCGGGTTTCCAGGATATCGGCTCAAAATAGTTTTTAGCTCTGAGAGGGCTTTTTCAAAATCCTGGGACTCAAAAGCCGTCAGCCCTGCTTTCATCTCCATTTTCGCCGGTTTGGGCACATGGCAGGTAGTTACGATCGGCCAGCCTAGTAAAATTATTCCTACGCTGAGGCCTATCAATTTTGTTTTTTTTAAAACAAGTAAAATTATAAAAATAACCGGTCCGGGGAGAAGGCACAGGTAGATTCCCGGTTTTTTATATACATCGACATACCTGAAGGAAGATGAGTCATCTATTTCTTTGAAGACAAAGGGGGTAACACGCCTGTTTTCTGAACCGTTACCTGTTTCCTGAGGTGTAATTAACTCTATTTCCAGCTTTTTGCCAGGGAAACTAAAAAAATTTTCCACCCGTCTGTCAAACCAACTGAATTGTGGGAGCGAAACGGCGGGGTGCTTTCCATCGCTTACTTCAAAAATATAGGCTATTTCCCTGAAGCCTGTATAGCCGTCTTCCGATGGTATATACCGGTAATCTTCTCGTTTACTTAGCAAAATCATCCCTTCAGGAATGGGTTCCGGTATTTTAAGATATCCCAGATTGCCGCTCCCTTCTATCCTGGTATACAGGACGACATTTTGATTGACTGTGACTGCCTCCTTATCCAACCGGGAATAAACTGAAAAAGTTCCAATCGCTCCGGTCGCTGCTATTCTATCCGGCGGAGGTAATACGTTTAACTGCAGGGCCTCTGATTTTCCCCGGCGTCCGCCCGAAATGGCTTCTCCAGGAAGCAGGGTTATTTTTCCAATTGTTGTGGGAGTGTATAAAAACCCGGCTATTGGTATGGTATAAAAAGTTTTTCCTGCATATTGATAGTTCTTAATCCTGCCCAACCCCGTCACTTTCTCAAAGAGACCGGCCGCGGGGGAAGTAATTTTTATCTCATCGAAGGATGCAATGGCTTCCATAGTTCCGGCTTCCAGTACAATGGAGATAGTTTCTCCCAGAAATGGATTCTGATTAGACACCTTCCACGCCAGGTCAATCGGTATTACAATTTTGCCGTTCCGGTATTCACCCACACCGATAAGCACCGGGTCGACGGGTATTTGCTTTTCCCCGGCGCGAATAAAAAAGCCGGCGATAGTTTGCCACCCCGCCTTCTCCGCCCTGAAGACATAGGCTATACTTAAGCCCTTTTGATACCTGCCGTTATCCAGAGTCTCACTATACGGTCTAATCTCCGGCCCCCTATCAGCCATAATTCCGCGGGGTAACTCCGGTTCCCGGACGTCTATTAGGGCATCCGCCGGGAGACTGGTATAAATGGTAAGGGTAAAATTTCGCCCCTTCACTACATTTTCAGGCTCCACTTTTATCCGGATAATTTCATCGTCGGCGTAAAGAGAAGCTACAACTGATAAATATAAAAGAAGGATTACCAGTCTTCCTGTAAGACTTCCGGCGTGATCTCTCTGGGAGATTCCCATTTTCTTAGCTCCTTTCTTCTTACATATTCAAGAATGCGGTTGGAATAATCATCTTTGAGTTCTTTGTCCACTGCATCGCCGGTCTCGATAACAGCTCCAGAGGTGCCCTTTGCATTTATTTTTTGCAGGCTGTATTCAAGATTTATTTTTGCGTCCAGGCTGGATGGATTACGTTCTAAGACGTTTTTAAAGGCTTCAGATGCCTTTTCATATTCACCCACTTCATAGTAGAGAACGCCGATATTAAAAGTAACGTCAGGCTGCAGTTCTTTTCTGCCGATGGTTGCCGCCCTTTTCCATGCTTCTTCCGCGGATTCAGGCTCACCTAAGGCGAAATAGACATTCCCGAGATTATAAGAAATGTAATCGGCATAAACTCCTTCTTCGCCAGCAGTCAGATAATAAATATTCGCCTTTTGATAATCCCCCTTGTTAAAGGCAGCATTACCTAAAAAAACAGAGATATGAGGTTTTAAGGGAGTGCAGGCTACATGGAGGCTTAAAACGCTGACGCTTAAAGCCGTTGCCAGAATCAATATCCGGACTTTTCCAGTAACTTTTATAATAGATCCCGCCATCGAATAACTCTTACTGCCACTGAAAATGCAAGACAGAGGAGTCCCAGGCTGAGGAATACTCTGTACTGCTCCTGTTGAATAAACGTAAAACCCACGCCCATTCCCGCACCCATTTTATCTTTCGCGGCC
>JBFMGN010000490.1:0-3574 GCA_040752435.1 Spirochaetota bacterium | reverse complement strand
TGGAAGGTATTTCGTCCGAAGCAAGAGAAAAACTGAAGCTTATACGCCCCCTCTCCATCGGTCAAGCTTCCCGGATTTCAGGTGTACGCTCTTCCGATATCGCCGTTCTTCTCGTCTATCTGGGGAGAGGGAAGTGACGGATTTAACACTCCTTAACGCAGGCCTGGACGGCCTTAGGCTTGCGGGAGATCCGGTTGGATTCAGTATCATAGAAAAGTACCTGGAAGAGCTTGAGCTCTGGAACAAGAAGCTTAACCTTGTGGGAGCAACAGGCGCGGAGCTGATTGTTAAGCATATCCTTGACAGCTTGAGCGCTCTGCATATTATCAAGATGTATCCTCACCGTACTATAGCCGATATCGGTTCTGGGGCAGGACTCCCCGGCATACCGCTGGCCGCTTTTTTACAGGAGTCGAAAATTACACTTATTGAACCTTCAGAAAAGAAAGTCGGATTTCTACGAAATGCGGTTATAATGTGCGGCTTGCAGAATGTTTCGGTTGTGAACCAGGGTTTGGAGGAACTTACCGGTTCCTTTGACGTGGTAGTTTTCAGGGCTTTCAGGCCCCTTGCAGCTTTCATAAAATATCTCTTACGCATTACGGAGGAAAAGGGGATTCTTCTGGCCTATAAAGGTAGATATACCGTATTAAAGGATGAGCTCGCTGAAATATCGAATATCACACGAAAGGTGGAAATAATTCCGGTTGAAGTTCCCTTTCTGAAAGAGGAACGGCATCTTGCGATTATCTTCCCTTTTTAGCTTAGCGTACCAGGGAACTTAATTTTTTCATCAGTTCTTTTTTATCGATAAGATCGATAAGACGGGCTTCCACGAATTGCCTGGCTTCATCCGAGAAATCTCCGGCAGACAGACAAAAGCCGCGGCCGGCTTTCACTTCCTTGATTCTCGTATACATATCCCTGACCATTAGTTCCCCCACCGGGCCTGTAGTTCTAATAAACCTGAAAAGAATAATATCTTCCCACTCATTGGTGGTTACCTCGGTTAATATATCGGCATATTCACTCTTATGAAGAGAGATATCCGTAATTTTAACTTTCGCCTTGGGATAGTAGGATTCTGCAATTTTTCGGCAGAGGGCGGTAAACTCCGAGGGCGGTGATATAAGATATGTCTGCAGATTCTGGTTTGAACTCAGTTCCTGGTAGGTTTTCAGTTTTTGAGGAACGTCTTTATAGGCCGGCACCACATCCTGGATCTCATTTAACAGCTTGACTGCCCGCCCTATATCCTGCTGCTGTATGTAGGCCGTCGCCAGGCGATATCTCATTTCGACCGCGGTATCCGGCTTTATCTGTTCATGGCGGAGACCGATCTCAAAATCCATGATTGCCTTGTTTTGCTGCTTATTGTTAAGATGAATGGTGCCGGCGAAGAGGGCGGCTGTCGGCCCGACTTGCGGGTCTGTACGGAGATGCGTAAAAATTTTTATGGCTTGTTCATTCTGGCCTAATTCATAGTAACAATGGGCAAGGGCAAACAGCGACTCCTTATCATCCGGTTCAACGTCCAAGGTTTTACTCAGGTAAAAAACTGCATCTTTATACCGTTTGATTTTAAAAAGGCTGTGTCCGAGAAACCGCATGGAAGGTACATGATCCGGTTGGGCTTTGACCGCCATCTGCAGAAAGCCGGCTGATTTTTCGAAATTTTTTTTTAAATACTCAAGATAGCCCAGGTTGTAATTTACTTCAAATACATCTTGTTTAAGTGTCCGGGCTATGAGCAGACTTTTATAAGCTTCGTCATAATTTTTAAGCTTTAAGGCGGAGAGGGCATATTTGACTGTTATATCAAGCTCATTAAGTTCCGGATTGGTTGAGCAGAGGTCGATCAACAGTGCGAAAGTTTTCATTGCTTTTTCAAAGCTGTTTTCCCGGAAGTAGAGGTCAGCCAGCGCCAGAAGCGCTTCTGGATCCTTAGGATTTTGTGCCAGACGTTTATTGGCTTCTTTTACAATAGCGTTTCTATCTTTCCCTTTCAGTTTACTGCCCCTGTTACTATCGGATGTTTTTTTCCTGGTAAAAATAATTAAAAAGATAACGATTGAAACTCCGATGATAGTAATAACAGGTATCAGGATGTTGAGGGAAAGCATGACATCATTATTGTATTTGCGGCAATAATTGTCAAGAAAAGAAAAACATTGGCAATTTTTCGCCGTAGAGCTACGCTATAGAGGGTGTAGTCCCCTGCGGGGAGATGAGGTTTCGCACGGAGAACACGGAGAAAAGAAGAAGGAGATGAATTTCACACAGAGAACACAGAGGGGGGAAATGGTAATTTCAGTATTAGAATTCAGGCAGGAGCAGCGCTGCCGATTGCCTGTACCATTAGTGCGCTCCTTAGTCTCTGTGTACTCTGTGTGAAATTTCTTAGGGCGGTAAAGGCGGGTAGTCCCCTGCGGGGACGAGAAGTTTGGGTAAGGATATAGGGTAGCCCCCTACGGGGACGAGAAGTTAGGGTAAAAATATTGGGTAGTCTCCGACTACAAGGGGAGGTGTTGTGAGAGAATCCACTATTGGGATCAAGATTGCCGACGGTACGTATTACCCGGTGATCGAAGAACACAAAAAAGGAAAGAAGAAACTCATTTTAACGACAGTTAACAATGAGCAGACAAGTGTTCAGATTGACCTTTATAGAGGTGACGGCCCTGAAATTGCCGCGGCTCAATATGTCGGCAGCCTTGTTATCGATAATATTGAGCCTGCCCCCAGGGGAACACCGGAAATCGAGCTTATAATCGGTTTGGATGACCAGGGAAACCTGAATGCATCCGCCAGTGATAAGGTTACCGGAGAAGGTCAAAGCTTGAGCGTCAGTCTTGAGACTTTAACCGAAGGAGGAATCTATGAGGTACCTGAGTTCGAACTGGAAGAACAATTTGTGCCTTCTCCAGATTTAGAATGGGAAGAAGAACCCCTGAAAGAAATTACGCCGGAGGAATCGCTGGCGGACGAAATATACGCCGGCGAAGAACAGGGCGAGCTAAGTGTTACGGAAAGAAGAAAGACTCATCCCCTCATTTTGGTTGCTTTCATTGTTCTCGGCCTGATTATTATTGTTCTTCTCGCATTTTTAATTTTCCGGCTTTTCCAGGGGCCTTCGATCCCGCCGCTTTTCGCAAAAAACGGTGAACCCTCAGTTAAAACGGAACAGGTTGTGGAACAGTCCGCTACTACAGTCGCTGAAGCTGTCACACCGATACCTTCAAAGGAAACCGAAAAGAGCGGGCAGGCGCAGCCGGAAACAGAGGTTAAACCGATACAGGAAACTGAAGCGCAGGCCGGTTCTGCAGCGCCTGAGAAGGGGGTGTGGTACCGCATAAAGTGGGGTGATACTCTTTGGGATTTATCATCATCGTTTTATAGAACACCCTGGTTATATGGTAAAATTGCAAAAAAAAATCAAATCAAGAATCCGGATCTCATTTTTGCCGGAACCACTATCTTCATTCCTGAACAATAAATCACTTTTCTTAATAATTCTCTTTTTTTTAATTACCTCTAGTTGTACGCCCGCTGATATCTGGGGGATCAAAGCCGT